>JAYVZR010000473.1:0-8291 GCA_043783135.1 Ferruginibacter sp.
TATCAACCATATTTCTGATCATCTTAAAACTAACAAAAAAGACTTCTCCTCTCAACGTGGATTGATGATGATGGTAGGTAAACGCAAGCGTTTATTGACATATCTGAGCAAACACGATTTGACTGGCTACAGAGGTTTAATTGAAAAGTTAGGTCTGCGTAAATAAACTAATACCATGTTAAAATAATTTAATTCCCAACTATACATATTACAGTTGGGAATTATTGTTATTTATACCCATTTTTTTAATGGGTGATTGTATTGCCCTTTTTCTAAATTATAATAAATTGTAAATATGAGTTTAACAACTAAATCAGTAACTTTTGATATAGGCGGCGGCCGTATGGTTACCATTGAAACCGGTAAAATGGCCCGCCAGGCTGATGGCGCTGTTACAGTGCGCCAGGGAAATTGTATATTATTGGCTACTGTGGTGGCCAATAAAGAACCTAAGGAAGGCCAAAACTTTTTCCCACTATCAGTAGATTATCAGGAAAAATTTTCATCTGCAGGCCGTGTACCAGGCTCTTTCTTTAAAAGAGAAGCCCGTTTAAATGATTATGAAATATTAACCAGCCGGCTTATTGACAGGGCTTTAAGGCCCTTATTCCCGGAAGATTACTTGTGTGATGTTCAGGTATTAATCAGTCTTTTATCAAGTGATGCAGAAGTTTTACCCGATGCATTGGCTTGTCTGGCTGCTTCTGCGGCACTGGCTGTTTCTGATATTCCTATCCAGGAAATTATTTCTGAAGTACGCATTGGTAGAAAAAACGGAACGTTCATCGTTAACCCAAGTCGTACTGAATTGGCAGAGTGTGATTTGGAATTTATCATAGCTGCTACCGAAAAGAATATCATGATGGTAGAAGGCGAGGCAAATGAATGCCAGGAGGAAGACCTGATAAAAGCAATTGAATTGGGCCATGAGGCTATTAAAGTTCAAATTAAAGCACAGGCAGATTTAAAAGATCAAGTAGGAATTGTTGCTAAAAGAGAATATGCCAAACCTTACCGCAATGAAGAACTGAACGAAAAAATCAGTGCTTTTGCAAAAGATAAAATGTATGCAATTTCTGCAGCGGCTTCTGCAAAGCATGATAGAAGCGATGCTTACAAAGCTTTACACGAAGAAGTGAAAACTTTTCTGGGAGAAGAATTACCAGATCAGGATAAAAAATTAATTGGCCATTACACCGGCGAATTACAATATTACGTGGTAAGGGACATGATTTTAAACGACAAGAAACGTTTGGATGGAAGAGGTACAGAAGATGTTCGCCAGTTGGATATGGAAATAAGTGTTTTACCAACCCCGCATGGTTCTTCTTTGTTTACAAGGGGCGAAACCCAGTCACTTACAACAGTTACTTTCGGTACTCCGCTTGATGAATTATTGGTGGAAAGTGCCTTTAAATCTGATTATACAAAATTTATTTTGCATTATAATTTCCCTCCATTTTCAACAGGCGAAGTAAAGATGATGAGGGGTGTTGGCCGCAGGGAAGTTGGTCATGGTAATTTAGCCATGCGTTCTTTAAAGAAAATGATGCCGGGTAAAGAATATCCTTACACTGTAAGAGTAGTGAGTGATATTTTAGAATCAAACGGTTCGTCTTCAATGGCTACTGTTTGTGCAGGGTCACTGGCTTTAATGGATGCAGGCGTACCTGTTAAAAAGCATGTAAGTGGTGTAGCAATGGGGCTTATTAAAAAAGAAGACCAGTTTGCAGTACTGACAGATATCCTGGGTGATGAAGATCATTTAGGTGATATGGATTTTAAAGTTACCGGTACCCGTGATGGCATTTGCGGTGTGCAGATGGATATTAAAGTGGATGGTTTAAGTATGGACATCATGCGCCAGGCATTAGCGCAGGCACGTAAGGGCCGCCTGCATATTCTTGATGCGATGTATGCATGCATGCCTGAACATAGGGAAGAAGTTAAGCCGCATGCACCACGTATGGTGAAGCTTATTATTGATAAGGAATACATTGGCGCGGTGATAGGGCCAGGTGGTAAGATAATACAGGAAATGCAAAGAGAGACTGGCGCCACTATCAATATTGAAGAGGTAAACAATGCAGGTGAAGTAAGCGTATTTTCTGCATCTAAAGAAAGCCTTGATAAAGCCGTAAACTGGATTAAAGGCCTGGTAGCTACACCTGTAGTTGGTGATACATACGAAGGTACCGTGAAGAGCATTAAAGAGTTTGGCGCCTTTGTAGAATTTTTACCAAAAAAGGAAGGTTTGCTGCACATCAGTGAAATAAGCTGGAAACGTTTGGAAACAATGGATGGTATTTTTAAAGAAGGGGATAAGGTGAAAGTGAAACTATTGGAAATCGATCAGCGTACTGGTAAATTTAAATTAAGCCGCAAAGCATTGATGCCAAAACCCGAAGCACAGACAAGGGGTGAAGCGCCTTCTAATAATTAATTTATTTTTATAATGCTACAACTCCGGAGAAATTTTCTCCGGAGTTTTTTTATATGCTATTTTGCGGACTAAAGGGTAAAAAAAAATCATGAATTATATATCGTTTGATTTTGAAACAACAGATATTAATCAATCCGAACAATTAGTTGCATTGTTAAGTGAACAGGGCTTTGAGGGGTTTGAAGAAACAGACCAATATTTAAAAGCATTTGTAAAAGAAGATGATTTTAGTGAAACAGCTTTCAAAGCAATTGAAGCCTTATTTCCATCATTGATTTTCAAAAAAACAATTGTTGAAAATATTAATTGGAACAAACAGTGGGAGGAAAGTTTTGAACCTGTTATGGTTAACAATTTTGTATCAATACGTGCAACTTTTCATCAACCAATAACCCAAGTGCAGCACGAAATAATCATCACTCCTAAAATGAGTTTTGGCACAGGTCATCATGCTACCACTCATTTAATGATAGAACAAATACAACAACTCGATTTTGCCGGTAAGAAGGTATTGGACTTTGGCACAGGCACAGGGGTGTTGGCGATATTAGCAGAAAAACTGGGTGCAGCAAAAGTAATGGCCATTGACAATGATGAATGGAGCATTACAAATGCAAAGGAAAATATAGTACAAAACAATTGCACTAAAATTGTTATAGAACAACATGATGCTATACCTGTAGATGAAAAATATGATATTATATTGGCTAACATCAATTTAAACGTGATTACGGCCAGTCTTCCGGTTATTTCGTCTGTTTCAAACACAAGCTGTAATATACTTTTTAGCGGGTTTTTAAAAGGAGATGAAACAAGTTTACAGGCTGGTATTAAGGAAGTTGGGCTTCAATATATTTCTACTTTGCAGGAAGCAGACTGGATAACAATTAAAGCAATTAAGTTATAAATAATATACTAATTAACAATAGAATTACGTTAGCAAATGAAAGCTTCAATCAATTTAGCTGTATATTTGTAATCAACTCATCAAAATATTCAATGAAAGAAGTTTTATTAATACTTATAGCTTATATAATTGGTTCTGTACCAACAGCTTTAATAGTAAGTAAGAACTTTTTCGGAGTTGATATTCGGGATTACGGAAGCGGAAATATGGGCGCTACCAATACATTCAGGGTATTGGGTTCAAAATACGGCACCATTGTAATGATATTTGATATTTTAAAGGGAATGGCCGCCGTTGCCCTTTGTTATTTTTTACCAGGCTATTTAGATGACGAATGGGCCCGTACTAACCTGATGGTTGGTTTAGGTTTAGCTGCTGTAGTAGGGCATATATTCCCCATTTTTGCCCAATTTAGGGGGGGGAAAGGAGTTGCAACTTTATTTGGAATGATGCTGGCAATACAACCAGTTATTGCAGCAAGTTGTGTTGGTGTTTTCTTATTAGTTTTATTTCTTACAAGATATGTGTCTTTAAGTTCTATTTTAGCCGGATTATCATTGCCTATCTGTGTTTTATGGATATGGAACGATGAGGTGGTTTTATATAGAATATTTGCAATTTTGGTCGCTGTTCTGATTATCCTTACACACCAAAAAAATATTATAAAAATTTTAAGAGGCAGCGAAAGCCGTATTCCTATTTTCAAACACCGCGACAGACGCAGGGCACGCCGTAAATAGGCTCTCTGTTTTTTTCCTTTCCTTAAATTTCTTGTAGTATTATTTTAACTGAAATTATTATTTCTAAAATTGGTACGCCGATTGTTTAGATGTAAGTAAACTAAGTAAAATGAAAAAAATTATTATCCTTCTAGTTTCTTTGCCTTTATTTATTGCCTGTAATAAAAATGCAGTAACCGGTCGTAACCAGCTAAGTTTAATACCCGAAAGCCAGTTGCAGGAAATGGCCGTTACACAGTATAGAAGTTTTCTTTCAGAAAACAAGGTTGTAAGTAATTCAACAAACAAAGATGCTGAAATGGTTACGAGAGTGGGAACACGTATTGCTAAAGCTATTACAGACTATTATACAAAACAAGGAAAAGGAGATATTTTAACAGGATATAAATGGGAATTTAATCTTGTAGATAATAAACAAGTAAATGCATGGTGTATGCCGGGAGGAAAAGTTGTTGTGTATACCGGCTTATTACCCATTGCGCAAAACGAAGCTGCCCTGGCAATCGTTTTGGGGCACGAAATAACCCATGCTGTTGCCCAACATGGCAACGAAAGAATGAGTAAGGAAATATTGGCACAGGGTTTAGGAGAGTTGGCAAATGTTGCTACATCCGGTAACCAGCAGGTAAACAGTATTTTTAATACCGTATATGGGCCTGGTAGCCAGCTTGCTTATACTTTGCCCAATTCACGTAAGGAGGAATATGAGGCTGATCATTATGGTTTAATATTTGCCGCTATGGCTGGATATAATCCAAGGGAAGCGATTCCCTTTTGGGAAAGAATGACTACAGCAAGCAAAGGTCAAACTCCTCCTGAATTTTTAAGTGACCACCCTGCTGATGCTAACCGTATTGAAAAATTAAATGGCTATATGAATGAAGCCCTTAAATATTACAAGCCGGTAAAGTAATAACACTATCGCATTATAATAAAAAGACCTATATTATCAATAGGTCTTTTTTATTGGGGGTAAAAAAAAATACCTAACTTTACAGCTTTCCTTAGTCTTTTATCTGAATGTGAACTCGCCCCATTTTTAAAACTCCCTGGTTTTCAGGTTACTAACATTATTGCCAAGCTTTTAAAAAACTCTTAATTATGGAAGTATTAGCACCATCACAATCAATATTAGAAAAATTACAATTAAAGGATGAAAAAAATCTTTTAATACAAGGATTACCCTCAACTATTGAAAAACAATTTGTTAAGTTATATTTTGCTAAAAATATTACCCCATTATTAAAAATTAAGAAAATTGATTTTGCCCTTGTTTTTGCTATTAATAAATGCCAGTTAAAGGATATTTTAAGAGATGTATTACCTGCCTTAAACGAAGATGCCAAACTTTGGATAGCCTATCCTAAATTAACTTCTAAAATTGTTAGCGACCTTTCGAGAGATTGTAACTGGGAATGTATTGCACAATTAGGATACGAAAGCGTAAGGATGATATCATTGGATCATGTATGGTGTGCCATGAGGTTTAAAAAATCAGAGCAGGTAAAACGTGTAGTAAAAGAATTTACTCAATTAGAATATATTAATACGGAAGCAAGAATAATTACAGCACCACCAGAACTTGAAAAATTGTTTACCGGTAATGCTAAAGCAAAAGCATTTTTTGAAACGCTTTCTTTTACCAATAAGAAAGAATACGTAATGTGGATTACAGGCACTAAGAAGGAAGAAACAAAACTTGCCCGTTTAGAAGCTACGATTGAAAAATTAAATAGCGGAAGAAAAAATCCATCGGATAAGTAAAATCAACCCTGTACGTTTATTGCAAATTTTATACGCTTAGCCAGCCAGCTGTCTTTTACAGCAATAAGCCAGCTTTGCAGTAATTCTTTTTTTGTAGTTACTGTATTATTGAAATAAATCGAGTCTGCATTTATAAAGTTATTTTCTGCTGCATAATTCAATTGGGATAAAGGAAGCAATTGAACCTTGTCTTTTATTATAAAAGCAAGCGTTTGCCTGTCAAATAAATCAGCTTTAAATTGTTTTTCTATTTCCTTAATTATATGTACTGAGCTATCTGTGCTGCAACCACTAACACCTGCAGCAGTTTCATCTGCCATCAAAACAATGAATTGCCCGAAAAATAAATTGGCATAACCTTTTACTGTTGCACCATGGCTTTTCCAGCTATTTGTAAATTTTTCCAGTATTTCTTCTATTTGTAAAGCCTCACTTAAAAAAAACAAGCGGCTGCTTTGATATATCCATACTCTTGATGTATCAGAAAAATCGTCGGGTATCTGTTCTTTAAAATCAATATTCATACTGCAAAATTATAATAATGAAGCGGCAATTAGTTCAGCAATATCCAATACCTGAATTTCTGCTTCTTTATTGCTGTTCTTTACCCCATCCGTCATCATGGTATTACAAAAAGGGCAGGCTGCTGCAATTACTGTAGCACCTGTTTCCAGAGCATCATTTGTTCTTTCAAGGTTAATGCGTGTAGTACCCTTTTCTTCTTCTTTAAACATTTGAGCGCCACCTGCACCGCAACATAAACCATTACTGCGACAGCGTTTCATCTCTACCAGTTCAGCATCCAATGCTTCCAATACTTTCCTGGGAGCTTCATAAATATTATTGGCCCTGCCCAAATAACAACTATCATGATATGTAATTTTTTTACCTTTAAAACTACCACCTTCATGTAATTTTATTTTTCCTTCATCAATCAGTTGCTGTAAAAAAACAGCATGATGAATCACTTCGTAACTGCCACCTAATTCCGGGTATTCATTTTTTAGTGTATTAAAACAATGCGGGCAGGCAGTTATAATTTTTTTAATACCATAGTCATTTAGTACCTGTATGTTTTGATAGGCCATCATCTGAAACATAAACTCATTACCAGCTCTTCTTGCCGGGTCGCCTGTACACATTTCCTCTTTGCCTAATATCGCATACCTGATACCTGCCTTATCTAAAATTGTCACAAATGCCTTGGTGATTTTCTGAGCCCGCTGATCAAAACTTCCTGCACACCCTACCCAAAATAAAACATCAGGGCTTTCGCCATTTGCCATCATTTCTGCCATTGTTGGTACATGCATAATTGTTGTTTTGAGTATAGCAAATGTAATTAATAGTTACTGTTTTATGCGGGGTGTTTTTTGTGCCATGAAGATGCTATTTTTGAATTATAATGGGCAATGTGAAAAATATAATAAGCTGCATAAAAAACTGCGAGGCCTGGCCATTTAAAATTTTATATGCACTTATTTCCATTTTTTGGCTGTGGTATATTATTAAATCAAAAGCAGTATGGTTTTTTACAATTAGCAACCCCAAAATTACATTTGGCGGCATGACGGGAGAACCCAAAAAAGAGATGTACGATTTGCTGTCAGCAAATTTGTATCCCACAACATGTAATGTTTTGCCTACAGAAGATATTGCTTCAATTAAACAAAAATTATTGTTGAATAATATTGGCTATCCATTTATAGTAAAACCAGAAGTTGGCGAGCAGGGAATTTTGTTGCGAAAAATAACCAATGAAAAAGATTTGCAAAAATACCATGCTCAAATGCCCTGGGAATATATAGTACAGCAATTGGTAGTATATCCAATGGAAGTAAGCGTTTTTACATCAGGCACCCTAAAACAGTAACGGTATCATAACAGGTTTTTTACATAAAATTCCCTTGCAGGTTATTGGTAATGGTACTGATACACTGGAAGCATTGATTAAACAACAACCCAAGGCAGTTAAGCAATTAAATGCATTATCTAAAAAGCATACAACGCAATGGAAACAGGTAATACCTGCAGGTGAAAAGTATTTGCTGAGTTATGCGGCCAACCATATCAAGGGGGCACGATTTGTAGATTTAAAAAATGAAATTGATGATAAACTGGTAGCAATGTTTGATAATATCAGCAACTCTGGCACTGAATTTTATTATGGAAGATATGATATCATGTGTACCAATGTGGCCGATCTGAAAGAAGGAAATTTTTTTAGTATTTTAGAATACTACGGTTGTGGTGCAGTACCTAATCATTTTTATGATACAGGATATACTTTATTTGGCGCCTGCAAAGAAATATTAAAACACTGGAAAGCCCTGTACCAGATAAGTAGTCGTCCCTCAAAAAGTCTGTAATGCTCGTCACACAAGAGTAATGTATAAAAAGTGCATTAAAAATCTGCCAGCTATTTGCAAAATCGTTA
>JAYVZR010000474.1:0-3059 GCA_043783135.1 Ferruginibacter sp.
CTCACTTCAGCCTTAATGTATTCATTAAAAGGAATTTTACCGGGATAAGTTTTAAGCCTGTGGTTCCTGTGCCCGTTTTTGATCAAGTTGTTTCTTTAATTCCCTGATCTCATCATCTTTATCTTTTTCTTTCATACCCTCTTCAATTTCATTCTTTACACTGGTTTTTGCATCATTAAAATCCCTCACCCCTTTACCAATTCCCTTCATTAATTCAGGAATCTTTTTTCCACCAAATAACAATACAACTGCCAAAAGAATAAAGATCCATTCAGAACCCCCAGGCATTCCAATTAAAAAAACAGCATTTACAATTGATAATAGCATGATATTAAATTTAGTAAACAAAGATAAAAGAAATATCTTCTTTAGATAGTTTTTTGATTGTTAAAAATCAAATCTTTTACCAATTTAATTAAAGAAAAGCTATTTAAGATGGCGACCGCATTTTGCTTTGCCGTTGGCAGCTTCATCCATAGTAATGCCTCTTGAGCAGGATGTGAACAAAATTGCAAGCAGGATAATTACTGCAGAAAGAGTTAATTTTTTCATGATCTTGTGGTTTTCAGGTTAAAAAAGGTTTTTAATAGAGAGGTAATGTATTTAACACTTACATGTTTTATTAAGTTATTCAATAATCATTCCAAATTTTTTTTCTAACCTCTTTAAAATAAAAAATGCGATGTTCAATTAGTTGAACATCGCATTTTTTATATATGTAATTAACAGATTTACTTCTTCTTAAGTGCAACTGCCATTCTCTTTTCCTGAATACGTGCACTTTTACCACTTCTTTCACGCAGGTAAAAAAGCTTAGCCCTGCTAACTTTACCTACTTTATTTAATACCACGCTTTCAATATTTGGCGAGTAAAAAGGGAATAACCTTTCAACACCAACGCCATCACTCATTTTACGTACTGTAAAAGTGGCTGTAGCTCCAACTCCCTGGCGCTTAATCACATCGCCTTTAAAGCTTTGGATCCTTTCTTTAGTACCTTCTACTATTTTATAATTAACAGTAATATTATCTCCGGCTTTAAATGCAGGAAGTGCTGGTTTAGCTGTTAGTTGTTCGTGTACAAATGCAACTGCGTTCATAATCATTATTTTTAACGGACGGCAAAGGTAGGGGTTTAATTGATAATTGTAAAATGAAAAATGGATATTTTTTCAATTCATCCTATTTTTTTTAAGCATCGTAACAGATACAACAAAGCTATATGTTGAATGGAGCGTCGCCACAAATGTTTCATCAACGTTCACTGCTGATTACATAATAAAAAAGCTACAGGCATTTAACCTGTAGCAATTAGTATATTTAAAATAGTATTACCTGGCAATATTCACTGCTCTTTTCTCTCTTATCACGGTTACTTTAATTTGCCCCGGAAAAGTCATTTCAGTTTGTATTTTTTGGGCTATTTCAAAACTTAGCTTATCACTTTCCCCATCACTTACTTTATCTGCTTCTACAATTACCCGTAATTCCCTGCCTGCCTGTATAGCATATGCTTTTTCAACACCCTGGTAAGCCTGTGCTAAATTTTCAAGGTCTTTTATACGCTGAATGTATTGCTGCATTATTTCACGCCTTGCTCCGGGCCTTGCACCACTGATAGCATCGCAAGCCTGTATAATGGGCGAAATAACATATTGCATTTCCATTTCATCATGGTGGGCACCGATGGCATTTACAACCGCTGGGTTTTCGCCGTACTTTTCAGCCAGTTTTGCACCAAGCAAAGCATGGCTTAATTCTGTTTCTTCATCAGGTACTTTTCCGATATCGTGTAACAAACCGGCACGTTTGGCTAATTTAGGGTTCATGCCTAATTCTGCCGCCATAATGGAACATAAATTGGCTGTTTCTCTGCTGTGCATCAATAGGTTTTGGCCATAAGAAGAACGGAAGCGCATACGGCCCACCATTCTTACCAATTCTTTGTGAAGGCCATGCACACCTAGTTCCATTGCGGTACGTTCGCCAATTTCCATTACCTGGTCATCCAATTGCTTTTTTGTTTTTTCTACCACTTCTTCAATTCGTGCAGGGTGAATACGGCCATCAGCTACCAAACGTTGTAATGATAAACGGGCTATTTCACGTCGTAAAGGGTCAAAAGAAGATAAAACAATTGCTTCCGGCGTATCGTCAACAATAAGGTCCACACCTGTAGCGGCTTCAATGGCCCTGATATTACGTCCTTCACGGCCAATGATTGAACCTTTTATTTCATCACTTTCAAGGTTGAAAACTGTAATGGAATTTTCGATGGCCTGTTCGGCTGCAGTACGCTGAATAGTTTGAATAACAATTTTCCTGGCCTCTTTATTTGCTTTTAGTTTTGCTTCTTCAATTATTTCCTGCTGTATAACCAGTGCTTTTGTATGGGCTTCCTGTTTAAGGCTTTCAATTAATTGTGCCTTTGCATCTTCAGCAGACAAACCAGCCACTTTCTCAAGCCGGCGGATATGTTCTTCCTGATGTTTTTCAAGCTCTGTACGTTTGGAATTAACTACTTCAATCTGGCGGTTGAGGGTTTCTTTTATTGCGTCGTTCTCTTTTACCTGCTTTTCAAGATTGCCCTCTTTTTGATTGATGCTTTGTTCTTTTTGTTTGATACGGTTTTCGGTATCAATAATTTTCTGATTGCGCTGCATTACGTCTTTATCGTGCGCCGACTTCATTTGAACAAACTTCTCTTTGGCATCAAGTTCTTTTTCTTTTTTTAGATTTTCGGCCCTTAATTCAGCTTCTTTTAAAATAAGTTTTGACTGTTGCTCAGCTTGTTCTACTTGTTTTTTTGTGTTTTTGGCAAAAATAACTTTACCCAGTATGGTGCCTGTTACTAAGGCAACAACACCAATGATGAAGGAAATTATATTTAGTTCCATTGAATTTTTTTGTTTTTAAACGGTTCACAATCTTATATAGCCTGTCTGTACCCATAAATTGTTGAGTGAGATGGTTAGTTGGCGAAGATAATGATTTTTTGGAGAGTTGGAAGCTGATGTAACAGTGTTATTAAAGTAATTTACAATGCTTTATCAATGGCT
>JAYVZR010000475.1:0-8273 GCA_043783135.1 Ferruginibacter sp.
ATTAAAGATTTGCGATCCATTAAATGAGAAAAATCATGTTGGCCCTTTGATTGATACGATTGCTGTTGAAATGTACAAAGATGCCATTGAAAAATGCAAGGCAGAAGGAGGCAATTTTATTGTAGAAGGCGGCGTATTAAAAGGTAAAGGTTATGAAAGTGGCTGTTATGTAAAACCATGTATTGCCGAAGCAAAAAACAGTTATGCTATTGTACAGCATGAAACCTTTGCCCCTATTTTATACATCATGAAATATAAAACACTGGAGGAAGCTATTGCTATGCAAAATGGAGTGCCACAGGGATTATCATCAGCCATCATGACGAATAATTTGCGGGAAGCTGAGCAATATCTTTCTGCGGGAGGAAGTGATTGCGGTATTGCCAATGTAAATATTGGAACTTCTGGTGCAGAAATTGGTGGGGCCTTTGGCGGCGAAAAAGAAACAGGCGGCGGCAGGGAAAGCGGCAGCGATGCATGGAAAGTGTATATGCGCAGGCAAACAAATACTATTAACTATACAGATAAATTACCCTTGGCCCAGGGAATAAAGTTTGATTTGTAAGTCAAAAACTTACAAATTTAAAGTATACTGGCACAGTGGGTTCTGTTGAAATGACTAATGACTTGATTTATCAAAATAATTTTATATATTGCACAAAATTTATATGATAAAAACTTCGCAAAAAATATCATATTTTCTCAGCAATAATCTTGATCTGCTGAATCATTAAGGCTCTTGCTTTTGAGCATTTTCCCTTTGGGTAAACTATATTTTCTTTTATAACAGACAACCCCGGCAATTTTTTTTTTAATTATACAATTATCTATTTATGCAATCAACTATAACAACATCAGATATTACCCAGCAATTTATTGACCTTGAGGAAAACTACGGGGCTCATAATTACCATCCATTACCCGTGGTATTAAATCGTGGTGAAGGCGTTTTTGTATGGGATGTAGATGGCAAACGTTATTACGATTTTTTGAGCGGCTATTCTGCGGTAAACCAGGGCCATTGCCATCCAAAAATTATCAAGGCATTAATGGAACAGGCCTCTAAACTAACGTTAACGAGCAGGGCTTTTCACAGTGACAGACTGGGAGAATACGAAAAATTTGTTACTGAATATTTTGGGTACAATAAGGTATTGCCCATGAACACCGGTGTGGAAGCTGTTGAAACAGCATTGAAGCTTGCACGTAAATGGGCCTACCAGGTAAAAGGAATCGAAAATGACAGCGCACAGATTGTTGTATGCGAAGGTAATTTTCATGGCCGCACTACAGGAGTTATTACTTTTAGCAGCGATCCTTCTGCTAAAAATAATTTTGGCCCCTTTAGCCCGGGATATATAAATATTCCACACAATAACCTTGTTGCTTTAGAAAAAGCATTTCAATCTAAAAACATTGCTGCCTTTTTGTTTGAGCCAATACAGGGCGAAGCCGGAGTTGTAGTTCCGGAAGAGGGGTATTTAACTGGTGTAAGAAATTTATGCACAGAATATAATGTGCTGATGATTGCAGATGAAATACAAACCGGGCTTGCCCGTACCGGAAAAATGCTGGCCTGTGATCATGAAAATGTACGTCCTGATATTTTGATATTGGGTAAGGCATTAAGTGGAGGTGTATTACCGGTAAGTGCAGTGTTGGCCGATGATGAAATTATGCTTACAATACAACCGGGAGAACATGGCAGCACTTATGGAGGCAATCCATTGGCATGTGCAGTAGCCATAGCAGCTTTGCAGGTTTTAAAGGCAGAAAACATGACGGAAAATGCAGCAGCAATGGGAGAATTGTTGCGCAGCGAAATAAAGAAATTAAACTCTCCTTTTATTGAAATAGTGAGGGGAAAAGGTTTATTAAATGCAATAGTAATAAAACATGCCAATCCCGAAGCCGCATGGGACCTGTGTTTGACTTTAAAAGAAAATGGGTTACTGGCAAAACCTACACACGGCGATAAAATTCGTTTTGCACCACCACTGGTAATTACAAAAGAACAGGTAATGGAATGTATAAGCATTATTGATAAAAGTTTGCAATCATTGGCATAAATTAAAATGACAGGCCCTTATTATATCTCTACCGATAAATCTAAATTAGACCCGGAAGTAATTTTCGATTATTTAAGCAACCAATCTTACTGGGCAAAAGGCAGAAGCATGGAAGCCGTTGAAAAGACAATAAAAAATTCTTTATGTTTTGGTGTGTATGATGCAGAAAATAAACAGGTAGGTTTTGCAAGGGTTGTAACAGATTATACCATATTTGGCTGGTTGATGGATGTATTTATTCTTCCCGGCTGCCAGGGCAAGAGACTGGGTAAAATGCTGATGGCCGAAATAATGGCCCACAAAGACTTACAGGGATTAAAAAGATGGGGTCTCGCTACAAATGATGCTCATGGTTTATATAAAAAATTTGGGTTTAACGAATTATCAAAGCCACAAAATATGATGGAGTTTATTATAGCAAGTCCTCCTTTGCAATAAACTGGTTTTTTAAAAAATGAAAATCATGGATTATCTTTTGGATTTCGCAATTTTAAAATGTTTAACTTACTTTACTCAACCTGATATTTATTATGCATCCTGTTAACCGCAAACAGTTTTTACAAACTACAGCAGGCTTACTAACAATGGCTATTGCCGGCAGCTCATTTGATTTAAAAAGAAAAATGCCTTTGCTTTCATTTTCAACTCTTGGTTGCCCCGACTGGTCATTTCAACAAATAATTGATTTCGCAGCAGCCAATAATTTTAAAGGTATAGAAATACGTGGCATACAGCGGGAACTGGAACTTACAAAAAGTAAGGAATTTAATAGCGCTGAAAATATAGCTGCTACCAATAAGCTGATGGCAGAAAAAGGTTTGCAATTTGTTGACCTTGGTTCGTCTGCTGCAATGCATCATAGTGATCCTGTAGAAAGACAAAAAAATTTAGATGAGGCCAAACGTTTTATTGATTTGGCACAACAAATCAAATGCCCTTATATAAGGGTGTTCCCCAACAATTTGCCAAAAGATAAAGACCGCAATGCCACCATTGATCTTATTATTCAGGGATTGGTTGAATTGGGCAATTATGCAAATGGAAAGGGTGTAAAAGTTTTGCTTGAGTCACATGGTGAACTTGTTTACACGACAGATTTGCAGCATATTATGCAATCTGCTTCAAATAATAATGTAGGTATGGTGTGGGATATTGTAAATATGTGGTCGGTTACAAAGGAGCAACCTGCACAGGTATATGCAGCGCTAAAAAAATATATTTACCATACCCATATCAAAGACCTGAAAATGATAGATGGCAAAGAACATTACACATTTTTAGGAACCGGCGAAACTCCCATTTTTGAGGCGATTGATATTTTATATAATGGCAGATACAAGGGCTACTACAGCTTTGAATGGGAAAAATTATGGCATCCTGAAATTGAAGATTCTGAAAAAGCCATTGGACATTATGCCAAACTAATGAAAGAACATTTTCAGCAATAAAATTATATTCCATAGTCTTTGATAAATAAAAAACCAAGTGATATCTTAATTATTTTTCCCACTTCACAAACGATCCAATTAATATGAGTACAAAATTTGTAATGATTTCAAGTGCCGTTGTGATGGCTGTTTTAGGCATAGCTCTTTCTTTTTTTTCCCAGGAAATATTGAATTACATGGGCATAGAGACAACAAAATTACCGCAGGTGATTTTGCAAATTTTAGGTGCGCTATATCTTGGTTTTGCAATGCTTAACTGGATGGCAAAGGCTAACTTGATTGGTGGTATTTATAGCCGGCCTTTAGCAATAGGGAATTTCATGCACTTTATGGTGGGAGCGCTAGCATTAATAAAAGTATTTTTTGCAAACACTGGTATCAAAATTATTTTGATACCAGCGATAACTTATTTACTATTTTCTTTACTATTTGCGACAATTGTTTTTGGTAGTCCAAAAAACAACAAAAGCGGCATCTAAATCATGATAGCGAAAGTTTTGTTTTTTTGAACCGTCAATTGATTTTTACAACTACCAGCACACGAATCGACACCAATCATTTAATTCAGGGCAATTCTATTTTTATCGCTACAGTGATTTACTTTTATATCTTTACCCGCAAAATATAAATTGTTAAAGATAATGGATACACATCTTCACCATAACCATACAGAAGCACATTTAAAAAGTTCTGATGCCTTAAGGGATATTGTTATTGGCATGAGCGATGGGCTTACGGTTCCTTTTGCATTGGCTGCCGGTTTAAGCGGCGCTGTAAGCAGCAGTACCATTATAGTTATTGCGGGCATTGCAGAAATTTGTGCAGGTAGTATTGCGATGGGGCTTGGTGGGTATCTGGCAGGTAAAACCGAACAGGATCATTACGAAAGCGAAGTAAAAAGAGAATATGATGAGGTTGAAAACAAGCGGCAGCTTGAGATTGAAGAAACAAAAGAATTTTTTGCGGGCATTGGTTTAAGTCCGGCACTACAACAACAGGCCACAGACGAGATTGCCCAGGATAAACACCGCTGGGTAGACTTTATGATGAAATACGAATTGGGCCTCGAAAAACCCGATCCTAAAAGAGCCACTAAAAGCGCCTTAAACATTGGCCTCTCTTATGTAGCCGGTGGTATCATTCCTTTGAGCCCTTATTTTTTCATCAGCGATTCTACTGAGGCATTAAAAATATCGGTGGTAGCCACACTAATCTGCCTTTTTATTTTTGGGTATTTTAAAAGTAAAATAACTGGGGTTAATGCATTGTGGGGCGCTGCCAAAGTAACTTTAATTGGTGCTGTTGCTGCAGCCGCGGCTTTTGGTGTGGCTAAATTATTTGAAGTACATTAGATATTTTATAAAAATGCCGCTGAAATCATACCGTATCAACCTTGTGCTTTGTATTGGAAACAATATTCTCAACCGTCCATTCAATTTTTTTCTCAAATGGATGTTGCCTTACCCCGCAGTCAGTTTTTGTACAGATGCCACAACTAAAATCGAGGCAGCCGTCAGAGTGTACAAAAAGTTCGAGTGATTCTCCATATTCTTTTTTTATCAGCAGCGACAACCCATCAATTTCCCTATGCGCTTCATGCACATTTAAATACCATGGTACGGTAAGGTGGCAGTCAATATGAATGGTAATACCGTATTTAATTATACGCAGGTTGTGAAGGTCTATCCAGTTGGGCTTTCTATTGGTGTTAAGTTTATGTACAATTTGATCCAGTAAAATTGTATCCGCTTCGTCCATTATACCTGCAACGGAAGTACGTACAATTTTATAGCCGGTAAACATAATAATAAAAGCAAACAGGATGGCTACGGCGCTGTCTATCCACCAAAGTTTTAAAAAATATAATAATACAAGGCCGGCAATAATACCGAGGGTAGAATAAGTGTCGCTTTGCAAATGCCTGCCGCTGGAAATTAAGGCAAGCGAATTGTTTTTTTTGCCGGTTTTAATACAGATGGTTCCGGTAAAATAATTTATAACGGCAGTAAATGCTACTATCCATATACCAAAATCTAATTGTTTTATCTGGTGCGGATGAATAAGGTTATTGATGGCTTCATACACAATGATAAGGCCAGCAACAGCAATCAATGTACCTTCTATAGCTGCTGAAAGAAATTCTGCTTTACCATGGCCATAAGGATGATCGCTGTCTTTTGGCTTGGCACTGATATACAAACTGTAAATGCCGATAAGCCCAGCCACCACATTAACGGTACTTTCCAATGCATCTGTTAAAATAGCTACAGAACCTGTAAGATACCAGGCTATTAATTTGAGTATGAAAAGAATAATACCAACCAGTGTTATTATTTTCTGGAGCCTTAAATTTTGCTGAGCTGTTTGCAAAAAATAAATATTTAGCCTGCAAATATAACCCCTATCCCCTTTCCAATTTTAAACATATTTAAAAACGATTAAAAGGAATGCCTGGTGGCGCAAAAATGCCAAAAGTGCTTATTGCAAAAAGATCTTACCGCAATTCGTACATTTGCAAATATTGACCAAATAAAAGGCTGGTTATAACATAATAAAAGTACCACAAAGGTATACAGTACAAGAGGGCGTCCCGATACGCTATGCTATCGGGATTATCAACGCAACCAAACTGCTAAAAGTTTTGCAGCCCGGACAAAATATTTTTTAATATGGAATTGAACAAGAATTTTATACACGGAGAAGCAGAAGTAAAATGGTATAACCATTGGATGGAGAAAGGCTATTTTAACAGCACCCCTGATGAACGTGAAGCTTACACAATTGTAATGCCTCCGCCGAATGTTACCGGCGTGCTGCACATGGGCCATTGCCTTAACAATACCATACAGGATATTTTAATTCGCCGTGCCAGGATGCAGGGAAAAAATGCGTGCTGGGTACCGGGTACCGATCATGCTTCCATTGCCACCGAAGCAAAAGTGGTGGGTATGCTTAGAGAAAGAGGTATTGCCAAATCGTCTTTAACAAGAGATGAATTTTTGGGCTATGCCTGGGAGTGGAAAGAAAAATATGGCGGCATTATTTTGCAGCAGTTAAAAAAACTGGGCTGCAGTTTGGATTGGAACCGCACTTCATTTACCATGGATGAAGATTATTACAATTCTGTAATAAAAATATTTGTTGCTTTGTATAATAAAGGCAGTATTTACAAGGGTAAAAGAATGATCAACTGGGATGTAAAAGCCAAGACAGCCCTGAGTGATGAAGAGGTTATAAGAAAAGAAACACACCAGCAATTATATTACCTGCGTTACCAATTGGTAAATGAAGATGGTTCTGCTTTAAAAGATGCCGATGATATTATAGTTGCCACTGTTCGCCCCGAAACAATTATGGGCGACAGTGCTATTTGTGTACATCCCGATGATGAGCGTTATAAACATTTGCATGGAAAATTTGCTGTTGTTCCGCTTATTAACAGGCGAATTCCGATTATAAAAGACGAATACGTAACAATGGATTTTGGTACTGGTGCTTTAAAGATTACACCGGCGCATGATATGAATGATAATATGCTGGGACAAAAACATCAGCTGGAAGTAATTGATATTTTAAATGAAGATGGTACACTTAATGAGGCTGCACAAATTTTTGTTGGCGAAGAAAGATTTGCTGCCCGCAAAAAGATTGTGGCTGAACTGGAAGTAAAAGGGTTTTTAGTAAAGACAGAAAATTACACCAGCGAAGTTGGTTATAGTGAAAGAACAGATACAGTGGTAGAACCAAGGCTGAGCCTGCAATGGTGGGTAAGCATGAAAAATATCAGCACTCCGGCGTTAAAAGCGGTGATGGATGAAGATATTAAATTTTATCCGCCAAAATTTAAGAATACCTACCGCCACTGGATGGAAAATATCAAGGATTGGTGCATCAGCCGCCAGCTTTGGTGGGGGCATCGTATTCCTGCATGGTATGATGGGGAGGGCAATTACGTAGTGGCAGTTAACAAAGAAGAAGCAGATATTTTATACAAACAGAAGTACAGCCAGTTACCCGTCGAACAACTTTTTCAGGATGAAGATTGTCTTGATACATGGTTCAGCGCCTGGTTGTGGCCCTTTGAAGTTTTTAAAGGATTTAGTAACCCCGGCAATGCTGATATAAAATATTATTACCCTACCAATACCTTGGTTACTGCCCCGGAAATTATTTTCTTTTGGGTGGCAAGAATGATTATGGCAGGTTTTGAATACATGGATGATAAACCATTTAGCGATGTTTATTTTACCGGGATCGTAAGAGATAAGCAGGGAAGAAAAATGAGCAAGAGCCTTGGTAATTCGCCTGACTTGTTGGCATTGATAAATCAGTACGGGGCAGATGCAGTGCGGTTTGGCATTATGGTAAGCTCCCCTGCCGGTAACGATTTAATGTTTGATGAAGCGGCACTGGAACAGGGCCGCAATTTTAATAACAAATTATGGAATGCGTTGAAGTTGGTAAAGATGTGGGAAGCGAATCAGTCAGTTACAGAAAATTCTGGAAGTTATGAGAATTTTGCATTTGATTGGTTTGAAGATAGAATTTTTAAAGTAAAAAAGGAAGTAGATTCATTGATGGATCAATTCCGTTTAAGTGAAGCATTAAAAATAATTTATTCATTGATATGGGATGACTTTTGTAGTTGGTATTTAGAATGGGTAAAGCCGGGTTTTGAACAGCCGATTGATAAAGCTGTGTATGAAAAAACGGTTGGGTTTTTTACATCGCTGATGGAATTGCTACACCCCTTTAT
>JAYVZR010000476.1:0-8271 GCA_043783135.1 Ferruginibacter sp.
TCTGATCACACATCGCTCCATCTTCCTGCACTGAAACCAATACGGCAGGTGTGGGTTCATCGGCTTTAATAGTCATTTCATTTAATGAAGCAAGATAACCGATGCGTTCTTTTTTGGTTAACGTAACAATGCTGCCGGCTTTTTCGTAATAATAATGTGTAGCTATAAAATGTTTTACATGGCTCCTTGATTCGGCGGGTAAAAAGCGTTGCAGTTTCCAGAACTCACGGCTGCCCGATTGTTTGATGGCTTTGTATACGTTTCCGGCGCCGCAGTTGTAGGCAGCTACTACCAGTAACCAGTCATCAAATTGTTTGTACAACACTGTTAAATATTCAGCCGCGGCAACTGAGCTGCGATTGGTTTGTCTGCGTTCATCGGTTTTACCATTTACCTGTAAACCGAAAGACCTTGCTGTTTCGGGCATCATTTGCCAAATACCTGCGGCACCTACACGTGAAGTAGCACTATTCTTTAATTCCGATTCTACAATTGCTAAATACAGTAACTCAGCAGGTACTCCACGTTTCACCAATATTTTTTGTATGGTGTTAATTTTGGCGCAGTTCCGTTCTTTAATAATCTCGAGAGTCTCCCCATTTTCATCCAGGTACTTTTCAACATAGTTTTGAAAATGGGCCTGCAAAGGAATAATTGTTGGAACAACATTGTTGTTTACACTTGTGTTGTCCGCCACTGAATGGTTCAGCAAATACGGTAACAGCAATTGCGTTTGGGGTTGCGTTGATGCAAGGTTAAAAAAAAGCACCAGCATACCGAGCAAACCAATTTGCTTACTTAAAGTAATTTTCATCATTCTGAGTTTCGTTAAGAAATACTCATAGGATAGGGGATCTTTTCAAAAGTTCTTCAAGATGATATTGGTGGAAAAGTGGCCGCAAGAAAAGCGAACCGGGCAACGGGTATTCAGGGTGTTATTACTGCATGCACGTTATCTGTGTGCAGCGGAAGCAAAAATAGTTCCTATATTTTCCAAATACCATCAAACAGCCATGTAAAACTACGCTGACACAGTAATGTACTGGTTTTCACCCTACTAAGTTTTCCACAGCAACAATGTCAGGGTAAATATACGATTGAAGCGAAATAGGGCTTTTTTACATTATAACTGCTAAATAGTAAGTTGTGTTTTTGTTGCATTGGTACTAACCAGGCTTCCCCAGTTGTAGGAAAAATCAGTTGAGGAAATAGTTTCTACTAAAAAACCTATGTAAACGCGGGGTGATATGTGCAGTAAAGGATCTAACCTTGCATACCTTGACTTTTTCTGGTTAAGGAATTGCCTGAAAAAAATAATACATACTTTTTATTTACAAGAAAATTTTAACTCCTTAATTGTTCTGTATAATCTTTATAACACTTCTACTATCATTTTACCGGTATTTTGTCCGCTAAACAAACCTATCAGTGCATCGGGCAGTTTGTCAAAGCCCATCAGTTTGGTTTCTTTGTATTGTAGTTTTCCTTGTTGTACCCATTGTGCTAATTGATGAATGCCTTCTGTAAAACGGCTTTGGTAATTACTCACAATAAAGCCTTGCATCAACACGCTTCTTGTTAACAACATACCTTGAAGCCTTGGGCCTACGGGCGTTTCTGTAGCATTATACAGGGCTATTTGCCCGCAAAGAGCTATGCGTGCATGAAAGTTAATATTGCTTATAACGGCATCAGATATAGTACCGCCCACATTATCAAAATAAACATCCACGCCTTTTGGGCATACATCAGCAATAGCCTTTTTTATATCCACTGTAGTTTTGTAGTTGATGGCTTCATCAAATCCAAACTGATTTTTCAGCATGGCTATTTTGTCATCCGTACCTGCTATGCCTATCACCCTGCAGCCTTGTATTTTTGCTATTTGCCCAACAACAATACCTACTGCACCAGCTGCGCCTGATATAACAACTGTTTCTCCAGTGGCAGGTTTGCCAATATCCATTAAACCAAAATAAGCTGTCAGGCCAGGCATACCCAATATACCCAGGTAATAACTGGCAGGCGCAATACCCGCATCAATTTTTTGTAGTTCTTTTGCTGCAATTACTGTTTCTTTACGCCAGGGTAAACGGCCCAATACAATATCGCCTGCAGCAAATGCGGCAGACTTACTTGCCAGTACTTTAGCCACTACACCACCCTCCATTGGTTTATCTAACTGAAACGGGGCAGCGTAAGATTTTGTATCATTCATTCTTCCCCGCATATAAGGGTCAACAGAATAATACATGCCTTTTACTAATAGTTCATCTTCCTGTAACTCTGGCAGCTCGATATTTTCAAATCTAAAAATATCGACTGTGGGTAAGCCTTTTGGCCTTGAAGCTAAAACAATTTGTTGCGTGTTCATACTATATACAATTAAGTGTTATCGAAATATTGTTTACAATCATTTTATTGATTGCAGATTTTCATCCCTGCAAATTTTTTTATTATTATGTCCTTTCGTATTCCTGTTTTTGGGTCTATTACAAATGTCCCAACTCATATTTTCTTTTTGAAAAGCCTGCTATAATAAGCAGTGCTGTAATGGCAAGTACCATCGCCGGATAGCCTGAATAATTATTAATGGCGCCAAAATAATCCGCAAGGGGCAGCCGGTTGATATTAAGATAAGTGATGGCAAAAAAGAGTATTTCAAATATTTTTTTACCCCCGGAAAGTATGCCAAGGCAAAGTGCCAATGAAACAATAAAAATAGCGCCGTTAAAAATGTTCAATAGTTGCGCTGCATCGCCTGCAATACAATAATGTATCATTAATGGCAATGCCAATACCAACGCCAATAAAATTCCGGCTATTAATTGCGAGGGCAATAATCGTTTGAGCGGTTGATAAGCTGCAAAAGCAAAATAATGAATGCGGTTTGTTTTTTCTTTTGTTGCAAGGTCGCTCCAGCGGGCCACCTGCAAAAACCAAAGCAGGGGAAGCAGTATTTGATGTGCGGTTGTCAATGGTGTAAACAGCAATGCTATCATGCCACCTATATTAACCAGCCATAACCACCTGGGCCCTTTTCTAAAAAGCATCAGTAATTCGGTTTTAATAAAAGGCAGTATACCATAATCTGTTTGTATGGCTGGAAGTGAAGACAATTGGATATCTTTTAATAAATGGCCCGCAGTAATATTTTCTGTAAGCTTTTTTTTCTTTTTTGGTATCCTTACTGTTTCTCTAAAGTTGAAGCGATGAAAAAATCTGGACGCAATAAAAATCAGTAAAAAACTAATGGCAATCCACATCAACCTGCTCACGATAAATAATGTGGGCCAGGGCATTCCATCAAATAAAAAAGTTTTTATTTCCTGGCCTTCGGTAAGGTTAAACCCAACACTCATTACAGTTGCGGTTGCATCAAAATGTTGCTGTATAATTTTTTCCATACCGGTCATAACCACTTTTACACCAAAGGGATCCAGCATCATTTTAGCCATGGAACTGGCACCTGATACTGTATTGGCGGTTATGATACCAAAATAAAAAAAGAAGCCAATGTATTGCAGCATTGGCCATTTGCGCAGAAATACTTCTGCAAAAACAGCCAGCGCCGAAATGAAAAAAATGGACGGTAAAGTGGTAAGCAGGTACGGCAATACAAATTGCAGCAGGTTAAAAGATGAGCCATTGCTTCTCACAAAAAATAGCACTATACCCATGAGGAATACAATGCAGGCAATGGTAAGCAACAATAAAAAATTACCCAGCATTTTTGTAAGCAGGTACCTAAAATTACTGATAGGGGTGCTGGCAATGATCATACCTACTTCTGTATCAATATCTTTTTTAATACTGCTGTTCACCAGGTAAAAACCAAAAAGCGAAAGAAAAATACTCGTCATGATGGCGGTAACATACCCAATCCAGGCAGCATTATTTTCGCCTACATATTTCCCGATTTTCACCGTGCTGTAATGGGCTCCCGGTGCAGGAACAAATGTGTAGGCAAGGTATAAACTAACGGCAAGAGTAACAAGGAAGGCATAGCTCCTGGTGCGTTGCAGATAATCTCCTTTTAAAATGTTTTTATAGTAAGTCACATTAGTTGTTTTTTGTAAGGAACAAATAAGCATCTTCAAGTGAAGATATGCAGGGGGTGGCATCATTTACAATATGGTCGCTTATAAAACGTAAACGTGTATTGTCTTTTTGCCGCATGCTGTTTACCACCAGGTGCTTTGTTTTAAAATCATTTACCCCGTTACTATCTATAGTGATTTCAAACACTTTTCCTTCTACTGCTTTTATTACATCCTGCTGTGTTTCTTTTGTAAGTAACAAGCCCGCTTTCATAATAGCTACCTCATCAGCAATCGTTTCAATGTCGGATACAATATGAGAGGAAAGAATAATGATACAATCGTGTGCCAGCTCGCTGATTAAATTTCTAAACCGCACCCTTTCTTCGGGGTCGAGCCCAACAGTTGGTTCATCAAAGATTAATATTTTAGGATCGTTTAGCAATGCCTGCGCAATGCCAATGCGTTGTTTCATACCGCCACTATAAGTACCGATAGGCAATTTGGCTGCTTCAACAAGGTTTACACCTTCGAGTAACAGTTCAATGCGTTTTTGAAGGTTGGGCCCGCCCACACCTTTCATAGCAGCGATGTATGCTAAAAACTCATAGGCGTTCAGGTTAGCATACACACCAAAATCCTGCGGCAGGTAGCCAAGTATTTTTCGAATATAGTTGGGGTCTTTTACAATATCATGCCCGTCCAGCGTAAGTGTTCCTGTAGTAGGCTGACTGATGGTAGCAATAATTTTCATCAGTGTCGACTTGCCTGCACCATTAGGGCCTAGCAAACCAAGTATGCCGTTCCCTATGCGTAAAGAATAATCGGTTAAGCCAAACTTTTCTTTATTATATTTTTTTGAAAGATTTTCAATAGCCAATAACATAAGCAGGTTTTGCCTGCAATGTATAATTATTTTATTTCTTGTACACGGCTGTTTACAGGCCCGTACAAAAACAGGGATGTTTGGTATTGTTAGCCAATATTTTTTTCAACAACGCAAGATTATTTTTCTTATCATTTGTCAATAAACGAGAACACGGTAATATTGTTCAATTTGAAATTGGGATTTAGACCAATTTCATTTCTATTAATAATAAACATTTTTTGTACCTTAAATGCCTAACCTAAATCAGCAAAAAATGAGAAATACCGAAGAAGTAGTCAATCATCATCTGCAGGCTTTAAGCGAAGGGCTCGATTCAATCTTAAGTGATTATAATGAAACACCCTGTATTATTGGTCCGGAAAGAAATTTCAACGGACTGGATGAAATCAGTATTTTATTTAAGAGACTTTTAGAAGCGGTGGCAGCAGGTGTGCTGGATAATTTTAAAGTAAACCGCACTGTAATTGATGGGGAACTTGCTTATTTTACCTGGGAAGCAAAGCCTCTTTGGCCCATGGCAACAGATACTTTTATAGTTCGGGATGGCAAAATTTTGTATCAAACTTTTGCGATTTATGCAAATAGTTAAAAGGTGCAACAAAAGATAATTTTTAATTACGTTTCTGCTTACAGCCATTAAACAATAACCGTATAAGTTTAGATTACTTATAACTTTTGGTGAAACACCCTATATAAAGAAGTATTTGGTGCGGATACGGATCACAAAGGAAAAATAATGCGATAATTTTTTACAAATTTTAATTTACTAATTAAAAAAAATACATTTTATTTGTAGCAGTTAATCGAGATAGTTTTAAAATTTTAATCAATATATTCCGGTTTTCAATAACCTCCTCCGAAATTCTGAGACCATTATTTAGATACCATAATTTTAATTGCAATGTATGAAAAAAGTATGCCTGCTTATGTTGCTGCAAATGAGTGCAGCCGTAATATTTGCCCAACAAAAACCTCTCTTGATTGATCCTGTAAAAGATAAAAAAGACAAAGGCGGCTACACCATTCTGTTAAAAGCGGCTCCCGCTAATACCGTATTGTTTGACCTGTTAAAAGCCGGGAAAGCAGTGTTTAACCAGCAGATGAACCCCGTAACAATGTTACCAATTGGTTTTGATACAAAAAACGACGCCTGGAAGGTAGCGGAATATATGATTGATCAATATGGTAAGCAGGGGAAGTTCCCTCCAATTTTACCACCCAATGTGGCAATCATACTCAATATACAAAACACAAAACCTTAGGCATCACATCAAAACTAACATATGAAAATACGTATACTTTTATCACTGGTTGTTTTCTGTATTCCAGCAATACTTTTTTCTCAAAATATCTTTTATGGATTAACACCTGCAGGAGGTACTAATGGTGGTGGTGCAGTAATAAAATATGAAAGCAATATAAATACACTTTCGTCGGTTTTTAGTTTCCCAAATGATCCTAAATATCCTGCCACATATGGAACACCTGTACAGGCCAGCAATGGAAAATTATATGGAATGACCTCCCAGGGTGGTGCCGGTTTTGGAACAATTTTCTACCTTGATCCGGCTACAAATGTGCAGGTGCAATTATTTAGTTTTAGTCATACCAATGGTGCATTACCTACCGGTAGTTTGATACAGGCAACTAATGGAAAACTATATGGTATGACTTTTAATGGGGGCAACGGCAGCAGTGATATGGGAACAATATTTTCGTTCGACCCGGCTACGAATATCTTTGTAAAACTTGCAGATTTTGCCGGTGCAAATGGGGCCAATCCCTACGGCAGTCTTGTGCAGGCCGGTAATGGCAAACTTTACGGAATGACGCTTCAAGGTGGCAGCAATGGTTTAGGGACAATTTTTTCTTTTAATCCCGCCACCAACAATATAGATCATCTGGTTGATTTTATCGATGCAAATGGTGCATCTCCCTTTGGTGACCTAATAGAAGCAGGTAATGGAAAGCTTTACGGAATGACTGTTCAAGGGGGCAATGAAGGTTCGGGAATAATTTTTTCGTTTGATCCTTCCACAAATAGCCTGGAAAAATTGTATGATTTTTTTAATATCAGCAATGCTTTTCCGCATGGTAGTTTGGTTAAAGCAAGTAACGGCAAACTTTACGGAATGACCACAAGCGGAAGTGCTGCTTACAATTTTGCCGGAACGATTTTTTCATTTGATCCATCTACCAATTTTGAAATTCAATTATTTGATTTCACCGGCGACAATGGGTCTAATCCATTTGGTAACCTGGTAGAGGCTGCAAATGGCAAACTCTACGGAATGACATCCCAGGGAGGCGGCAATAATTTAGGAACTATTTTTTCCTTCGATGTATCTGCAAACAGTCTTGCTAAATTGCTTGATTTTACAGGAATTAATGGGTCTAATCCATACGGCAGTCTGGTAAAAGCCAGCAATGGAAAACTCTACGGAATGACCAGGACGGGTGGGGTTACCGGCTCGGGTATGATATTTTCATTCGATTTATCAGGTAACAACCAAACCAATCTTTATAGCTTTAACACCACAAATACAAATAGCACTTCTCCATCAGGGAGCCTTGTTAAAGCTACTGATGGCAAACTTTATGGATTAACAAGTAATGGCGGCACTAGTGATAAGGGAACAATATTTTCCTTCGACCCAGGCACAAATGCGCAAGTAAAGCTTTTTGACTTTAATGGAATAAATGGAGCAAATCCCTTTGGGTGCAGTCTACTTGATGCAGGTAATGGAAAGCTCTATGGAATAACAAATTTTGGGGGTAGCAATAGTTATGGTACTATATTTTCTTTTGATGCTATAAGCAATATACAAGCTAAGTTATTTGATTTCAATAGCGCAAACGGAGAGTCTCCAAATGGTATTCTTGTTAAGGCAAAAGATGGAAAACTTTATGGTACAAGCCAGGGAGGTGGCATTAGTAGTTATGGTACGATTTTTTCTTTTGACCCTTTAAATAATATACAAAATAAACTTTTTGATTTTAATGCCAGCACAGGTATTTTTCCTTCAGCAGGATTAATCCAGGCCACTAATGGTTTGCTGTATGGAACAACACCCTATAGCGGTAACAATATAGGTTTGGGAACTATCTATTCCTTTGATCCGCTAACCAATAACCATAAACAGGTTTTTGAATTTAGCGGCACCGATGGAGCAAATCCTTACGGTAGCCTTATGCAGGCCAGTAACGGAAAGTTGTATGGAATGGCTTTATTGGGAGGTAACTCATATACTGGAACCCTGTTTTCATTTGATCCCTCAACAAACACTTACTTAAAACTTAGTGATTTTGTTGAGAGTACTGGTACTTATCCAGGAGGAATGC
>JAYVZR010000477.1:0-8247 GCA_043783135.1 Ferruginibacter sp.
CGATCTTTTGATCCTGGTGTTTTTTATCAAGCCCGTAAGCCAATGCTGCAGCCGTAGGTTCATTAATGATCCTGCGTACATTTAACCCGGCGATTTCACCAGCTTCTTTGGTAGCCTGGCGCTGTGCATCGTTAAAGTAAGCAGGTACAGTAATAACCGCTTCTGTAACTTCTGTGCCCAGGTAATCTTCTGCTGTTTTCTTCATTTTTTGAAGTATCATGGCACTTATTTCCTGTGGCGTGTACATCCTGCCATCTATGTCTATACGAACTGTATCATTGTCACCTTTTACAACTTTGTAACTGCTATGGCTTATATCGCCTGTCACTTCGTTCCATTTATGCCCCATAAAACGCTTAACACTCATGATAGTATTCTGCGGATTTGTAATGGCCTGACGTTTTGCAGGATCACCTACTTTACGTTCGCCATTTTTAAGAAAAGCAACTATGGAAGGCGTGGTACGGCGGCCTTCGTCGTTTGCAATTACTACAGGCTCACTGCCTTCCATAACCGATACACAACTATTAGTAGTTCCCAGATCTATTCCTATTATTTTACCCATGATTGATTTTTTTTGTTCTATATGAACATTCAATGATTGTGCCATAAGGTTTGCGGGTGAAAAAATGGCAGGTGGCCCAAGTAGTAATGGATTATTGCTTAAGCATTATTCCCACAGCAGAACAATTTTTGCAGCAGATACATGCTGCCGAGTTTTGGTTCTTAAATTATACCTGTAAAAAAAATACCCCCGTTTAGGGATTGAGGTTAATCCCTTTTTTAACTTTAAATGTAAAATGCTTATGGCTTACATAACTAAACAGCACGCTTATAGTTGTAGTAATCATTTTGGCAATGGTAGGGTAAAAATGAAAATACTCTACCAATAGCTTTATAAAAAAAATATTGAATAAAATATTCATCATCACAATTACAAAATACCTGAATAACTGAACATGGCTCTTTCCTATTACGTTAGTCCATACAATATATTTTGACAATAAAAACCCGAGTGGAAAAGTGATACAAAAAGCACTTAAAAGCGCAGCTGTATGCGGCTCAAAAGCAATAAACCCAAGCTGCAGAATTTTTTTTTGAAAAACGAAATTATAGAAGATAAAGAAAAGAAAAACATCCAATACCATATTGCTGCCGCCACAGGCTGCATACCGGAATGTATGCAAAGGCATTATTTTCCGGAAAGGAGAGTAAAAAAAATCAATAAAACGTACAACAATATTTCGCATAAATAATATTGCCGGTGAAGGTAATAATTTTGGGCAGTAAATGTTACCAGCGTAATTTGGTAAATGGCAGATTGATATAAAACGCAAAAAAGTTCTGTCAATAAACGACAGAACTTTTTTAAAATATTTTGTATCTATTTAAAATGCGTAGCGTATACCAAGCCCGCCCCAGTTACCAATAAAACCACTTTCATAAGTGCTGCTAAATTCAAGAGAAGGCTGCCAGTCTAACGACAAATTGATGGGTGCTCCTTCAAACTTATAATCTAGTCCTAAAACCCCATCCAGGCCAATTGAAACACCTCCTCCATAATCATGATTATAAAAACCAAAATGCGCACCAGGGCCAATATACCATTTTAAGCCATCTACTCCCCCAATGTCGCCGTGAATTTCGTACAACCCTGTTATTCTTACACCGGGACTCCAAAAATAAAGCAGGCCTTCCAAAGCTGTATTGCTGTTAATAAAATGCTTGATGGTAATACCGCCCGGGTAATACTTAAGACCTAAAGCGGTAGTGTAGCTTGAGGAACTATTATACTCAGTTTGAGCAGATGCAGACAATGTAATTGTACTCAACAATAAAACAATTACAGTTGATAAAATTAATTTTTTCATTATTTTTTAAAATTTGGTTTGTTCATTTAATATAAAAATCATGCCAACACTATAACTAAATATTACAAGTTTTTATTGTTACAAACTGTAAGTTTGCGTATATAAGGAAATGTTAATTTAGCTATACATTTCCCCCTTGATGGTCTTAACCCGTTCGTCTGCTAAATATTCATCATAAGCCATCAAACGGTCAATCATTCCTTTTGGTGTTATTTCAATAATCCTGTTAGCAACCGTATCCATAAACTGGTGATCGTGTGTGGTGAGCAAAACTACACCTGGAAAATTTAACATGCCGTCATTAAAGGCGGTAATACTTTCCAAATCGAGGTGATTGGTTGGTTCGTCGAGCATTACCAGGTTAGGGTTTTGCAGCATCATTTTGCTTACCATACAGCGTACTTTTTCACCCCCGCTCAATACATTTATTTTTTTCAAAATCTCGTCACCGCTAAATAACATCTTGCCTAAAAAACCTCGTAAAAAATCTTCATCAACATCTTTTGTTTGTGGCGGAACAAACTGGCGCAGCCAATCCATCAGGTTTAATGAACCGGTAAAAAACTCTGTATTATCATTAGGCAAATAAGCGGAGGTAATGGTGCTCCCCCATTCATACTTGCCATGGTCTGCATGCATTTTACCATTGATGATTTCAAAAAAAGAAGTCAATGCAACATGGTCCCGGCTTAAAAAAGCGATTTTTTGTCCCTTGGTAATATCAAAACTAATATTAGAAAACAATACCCTGCCATCAACCGATTTGGATAGTTTTTCTACATTCAAAATCTGGTTGCCCACTTCTCTTTCGGGTTTAAAAATAATGCCCGGGTATTTTCTGTTACTGGGGGTAATATCTTCAAAAACCAATTTATCCAATGCTTTTTTACGACTGGTAGCCTGCTTGCTTTTAGAAGCATTTGCACTAAAGCGGGCAATAAATTCCAACAGGTCTTTCTTCTTTTCTTCCTGCTTTTTATTTTTATCACTTGCCTGCCTGGCTGCCAGTTGAGAACTTTCGTACCAGAAAGAATAGTTACCCGTATATATTTTAATTTTCTTTTTATCAACATCTGCCACATGAGTACAAACCGCATCTAAAAAGTGACGGTCGTGACTTACCACCAATACAATATTCTGGTAATCGGCCAAAAAGTTTTCGAGCCAGCTGATGGTTTCCACATCAAGGTTATTAGTAGGCTCATCCAATAATAAAATATCAGGGTTACCAAATAAAGCCTGCGCCAGTAATACCCTCACTTTAATATTACCACCAATGTCTTTCATCAGCATCTGGTGCATTTCTTCTTTTACGCCCAGCTCGTTTAAAAATTGTGCTGCATCGCTTTCTGCAGTATAGCCGCCCATTTCGCCAAATTCATGTTCCAGCTCCCCTGCCTTCATACCATCAGCTTCGCTAAAATCTTCCTTTAAATAAATGGCATCTTTTTCCAGCATCAGGCCCCACATTTTCTGGTGCCCCATCATAACAGTATGCAATACAGTTACATCGTCAAAGCCAAACTGGTCCTGCCTTAACACAGCCATACGTTCGCCCGGCGAAATGCTTACGGTACCTTTATTGGGTTCAATTTCACCACTTAGTATCTTTAAAAAAGTAGATTTACCTGCTCCGTTTGCGCCAATAACTCCATAGCAGTTTCCCTTGGTAAAAGAGATGTTTACCTCGTCGAACAATACCCTTTTGCCATAGGCCAGGGTTACATTATTTACACTTATCATATCCTTAAAATGGGCGCAAAGGTATTAAATAATGGATAATGGATAATTTTTTAATGGATAATTGAAAGCAATTTTTTTGGTTGGGGTATTACTTTATGTTCTAAAAGCCTTTGCTAAATCACAACATCGAGCAGCTTTGGATTTCACTTTAAGATTTTTTTTAACTTTTAAACCAAGCAACATAACATCAAACCATATTCCTCCATTTCATTATTTTTGCTGCATGTCTATCGTAAATACCATTCAAAAAAATACCGCCGCTGCCTTATCGTTTTTGTACAATCATACTTATACCGAAAAAGATTTCCAGGTTAACAAAACAAAACCTGAATTTGAAGGAGACTATACTATTGTGATGTTTGGGTTGATGAAAACATTAAAGATAGATCCCGAGGTTATTGGTGACGCGTTGGGCGGATACCTGGTTTCTAATTACCCTGAATTATTTCACTCCTTCAATATTATAAAAGGTTTTTTAAACCTGAGTGTTACTGAAAGTTTCTGGACAGATCTTCTGCAGGAAAATTACAATAATCCAACTTTTGGAAGGAAAGAAAAAAACGGCAAAAAAGTAATGGTAGAATATGCGTCTCCCAACACCAATAAACCCCTGCACCTTGGCCATTTAAGAAATATTTTTTTGGGATGGAGCATGGCAGAAATTTATAAGGCCCAGGGCTACGAGGTGGTAAAGACCTGTATTGTAAACGACAGGGGTATACATATTTGTAAAAGCATGATTGCCTGGCAGAAATATGCAAACGGTGCAACGCCACAGTCAACCGGCATTAAAGGCGATCATTTAGTGGGGGATTATTATGTACGTTTTGAAACTGATTTAAAAGCCCAGAGCCAGGTGCTGATTGACAAAATAAAACTGGGGAAACTGGACGATTTTACGGGTGCTGAAAAAGAAAAACTGGATATCTTACTAAAGGCGCTTTCCACAGTTGATAAAATAAAGGACCAGGAAAAAATTGCCAGGATAAATGAAGAAATAAAAGAAATAGCCAGGAATAATACTGCAGTAATAGCCGAAGCAAAACAAATGCTATTGGATTGGGAAGAAGGCAAGCCCGAAGTGATTGATTTATGGAAAAAGATGAATGGTTGGGTGTATGAAGGGTTTGATAGTACCTATAAAAAAATAGGCGCCGATTTCGATAAAATATATTACGAAAGCAACACTTATTTATTGGGAAAAAATATTGTGCAGCAGGGCCTTGATAAAAAAGTATTTTTTAAAAAAGAAGATGGCAGTATATGGATAGACCTTACTGGTGATGGGCTGGATGAAAAACTTGTACAACGAAAAGATGGCACCAGCGTTTACATAACACAGGATATTGGGCTTGCTTTGCAGAAATACGAAGAATATAAAATTGACAGCAGCATTTATGTGATTGGCAACGAACAAAATTACCACATGAAAGTGTTGCAGCTGATCTGCAAAAAACTGGGCATGCCCAATGCGGATAATATTTTTCATTTAAGTTATGGTATGGTGGAATTAACCACCGGCAAAATGAAAAGCCGTGAAGGTACGGTGGTAGATGCAGATGATATGGTAGATGAAATGATAGCTACTTCACAAAAGCATACCGAAGAACTGGGCAAGGTAAAAGATTTTAAAACCGAAGAATTAGCAGACCTGTACAATATTATCGGACTTGGCGCTATGAAATTTTATTTGCTAAGGGTTGATCCAAAAAAGACAATGGTATTTAACCCCGAAGAAAGTATAGACTTTCATGGTTTTACCGGGCCTTTTGTACAATATACCCATGCAAGAATAAAAAGCATTTTACGCAAAGAGCCATTAACAGATAATCAACAGACATTAACAATTCACGGCCTTTTACAGCTGGAAAAAGAAGTGCTTGTTATGCTGGAGCAATACCCGGATAGTATTGCACAGGCAAGTATAGAACATAACCCTTCTGTTATTGCCATGTTTTTATTTAACCTGGCTAAAACTTTCAATTCGTTTTATACAGAGCATTCTATAGCCAATGCAGAAACAGCACTAAAAAAACAACTTCGTTTACAGTTAGCTGTTATGACTGCCAATGCGCTAAAAAGCGGTATGGAATTATTGGGAATTCGGGTGCCGGAAAGAATGTAGGCATGGATTTTGGTGGATTGATGTTGATTAAACGGATTGATAGATACGCTGATTAAACGGATTAAAACAGATAAAATGGATTGAATTTTTGATTGTAAAAATCAGTTCCAATCAGCGTTATCAGCGTTTCTATTGCAACAACATTTTTTGCAACCCTTCTCTAAAACTTATAGGATCATACCCCAGTTTTTCTTTTGCCTTATCAATAATAAAACCTGTTTTAGAGGGTCTTTTGGCAGGTTGTGTAAAAACAGCTGCATCTACTTTTTCAATCAGTAATTTATCGAGGTTAAGGTAATCAGCAGTTGCCATTGCCATATCATAAGGACTTAAAAAATCATTACCCGAAATATGAAAAAGCCCCTGTGCTTTTCTTTCTATTATCAGCATAATTCCTTTGGTAAGGTCTTCAATAAGCGTAGGTGTACGCCATTGATCGCTTACTACTTTTATGTTTTTGCCCTGTTCAAGATTTTCTTTTACCCAGCTTATTATATTTGAACGTGTGCCCGTTAAAATATTACCGTATAACAGGCAGGTTCTTACAATTGCATAGGCAAGGCCGCTTTCGGCAACAGCTTTTTCAGCGGCTACTTTTGTACTGCCATAATAACTTACCGGGTTAACAATGTCTTCCTCTTTATATGGGCCATTAGCGCCATCAAAAACAAAATCGGTGGAAACAAAAATTACAAAAGCATTTATTTTTTTTGCTGCATCTATTATAAAACGGGTGGCAGTCACGTTTACCTGCCATGCTTTTATGGGGTTCAATTCGCATTCATCAGCCTGTGTTAAAGCAGCACAATGTATAATGGTATCGGGCTGTAAGTTATCCAGCAATACATTTACTGCCATACCATCTGTAATATCAAGAGAATGATAGTGCACTCTGCTATCCTTTATAATAAAACAGGGTTCGGCTTTGCCGGTAGCAATTATTTCGTATGAGGTTTCATCAAATAATTGCTTTACAAGATGCTGGCCTAAAAGTCCATTGGCTCCGGTTATCAATATTCTCATTACTGGGGTTATTTAGTTCAGAATTAAGAATAATTGTCAACACTAACAAAAAAATTTGCAACAATCACCTTGTTCGTATTTTTTATTTTTAAGATCCCGATTTTTATTGGAATAACAAAAGCAACAGAAAATTTTAGTGCGGGCAAAGCGTGGCAGTCTAAAATAATATTTCGCTTTTCTGGATTTTTAAAAAGAAACCTGCACAGAAGGCTGATTTTTAAACAGATGGTATATAATGAATGATCAATTTTTTTACACCCTTCACCAAAAACCAGGTTATTATAAATGCGGCTATAACATCTATTGAATAATGTACGTGCTGCACCAAAACTAAAACAGCCACTATTATGCAGCCCAGCAATACAAATAGTTTATCCCGTCTTTTTTGAAGGCATAAATAAAACATAAATAAATTAGAGGTATGACCAGAAAAAAATAAGTCTTTTGTCATAAATATACCTCTTCCACCATAAGTGAGGCTGGTTAATGGATCTATCAATTTAATGAGCCCATCAGGAGGGTCAAGTGCAACAAGGTAAATGCTTATCATCCTAAGTATAATTATTAATACCAGGGAAATAATTATTGAGATAAAAATTGCGGGTTGCTGAACGCTCCTTATAATTACCAGCAGGCAGGCCGACCAGATAATTATAAAAATGATAACTGAAAAATCCTGTGGAGGTATAATTTGCAATAACCAGTCGTTTAAAACAACCCCATCCCTTTTTTCGATTAATGCAAAAAATGAAGGGAGCAAAAATAGTTGGGCTACAAACAGTATTGTTGTTATAATAATTACTGAACGGAACAACCTGTTTTGCCAGGCTTCACTCCAACTATTACTTTTAGCATATGCAAAACTTGTAACATTATTCACTTTGCAAAAATAAAACGCACTTATTTAAAATCCTGATTTTTTTTAACTATTATGGCAGGTTTCGAAAAAATAACCAACAAATAACCATATTTATACTTGTTCTCTATAACCTGCAATACTATACTTCCATAATAAACCCTTCTAAAAAGTATTTATCCTTTACATTTTTATAAAAAAAATAAGCTTCTTACTCATTTTTTTCAGAGAAAATAATCTGCTGCTATCAGCTAATTATTTTTTTAATAACAGATGATTTTAAAAAACTATTGTTTTGCCCGATGGCTACCTTATTTTTATATAAGTTTGCACTTTGTTAATTGCCCGATAGTATAATGGTAGTACTGCAGATTCTGATTCTGCCTGTCTTGGTTCGAATCCAGGTCGGGTAACACATTAAAAGAAAGCTTAAAACCCGCTCTGATAGCGGGTTTTAAGCTTGGTAAAATACTTTTAGAATTTTTATACATTTAACAAACTGGTATTTAAGAACTTAAAGGTTCGAATCCAATCTGCTTAACCCAAATGAGCAAGTTGGTTTTTTACTGATTTGTCCCTTTTTATTTTCGTCAACCCTCTTATCCAGCTTATAATATTTGTAAAAAATG
>JAYVZR010000478.1:0-3047 GCA_043783135.1 Ferruginibacter sp.
ATCTAAGGGTACTATCAATGAATAAACAATGGGACAAAGTGGTGGCGTTGATTAAAAAAGCAGCGTAGCTGCCATACGACAATTTTAAATGCACCCTTTCTCTCTTATCCGGCACAATCAAATAAAACACTTCATCGCCGTTGGCAATAGTATAACTTAAATCTGTTAACCGCAAAATACCTGGATAGATACTCGTGCTTTTTTCTATTTCAAATGCAGCGATAACATTGTTTGTGCCTTTTTGAAACCAAAGCACATCAATCAGCTTGACAGTATTCAATGTTTCCCTGTCTAAATTAATTTCAGGAAACTGCTGCAAGCTCATAAATGAAAAACTTTTGCCGCAATGCTCTGCCTTGAGCGGTCATTGGATGCTGCAATTACATCATAACCTAACGCATTGCCAATCTTTAATAAATGGTATTGCCTTTCAGTAAAAGAAAATAAAATGGGGCAATTCAAATTTGGAACAAGATTTTAGCAATTGAGGAAGGAGATTGCAAAAAACCGAATCATGAATATAAATCAATAAGCTGGCAGATTTCTGTTCAGGCTTTTTTTTATAAGTTTCCTTCCAACTTCTTTAGGCAAATATTTATCTTTATTTAACAATAGTTCTTTTACTTTCCCGCATAATTTGCAAAATCGACAAGTGGCTTTCTAAATCTTGTTTGTTTGCAAATTGTTTGCAAATCTAAAAATAGGAGGTTTTTAAAGCAGCAGTAAGCACTCAATTCCCTCTAAAAATTACAGGCTAAAAGTTGATAAAAGAAAAAGAGATTGACTTGTTTTACCAAACCAATCTCTTTGTAACAAATTGAAAATCAGTGACCCTGTCAGGATTCAAACCTGAAACCTCTTGATCCGTAGTCAAGTGCTCTATTCAATTGAGCTACAGAGCCATTTTAAAATCAGTCAACCAAAAGAACTTCAAAACCTTCTCATACGTAGTCAGATGCTCTATTCAATTGGCTACGCAGCCATTTCCGTTTTACCGGATGGCAAAAATAGAGATTTATTTTATTGAACCCAACTCTTTGTGCATTTTTGCTGTAAATAATACAATGAAACTTCAATTGTTTGCAATCGGTAAAGCGCACGAAACCTACGTTAAAGAAGGTGTGGAATTATTTACAAAACGTATTGCCAACTACTATGCCGTTGAGTGGAATATTATTACCATCCCTAAAAATGCAGCTACATTAAGTGAAAATGACCTCAAAAAAAAAGAAGGGGAAATAATTTTACATGCTTTGCAAAAAGAAGATTACCTGGTATTGTTAGATGAAAGAGGTAAACAGTTAAATAGTGAGGGCCTTGCAAGCTTTATACAGTCAAGGGCTAATGAAAGTGTAAAAAATATTATTTTTTTAATTGGTGGTGCTTATGGTGTTAGTGACGAAGTGGTGAAAAGAGCCAATTATAAATGGAGTTTATCTCCATTAGTTTTTCCACACCAACTGGTAAGGCTTATGTTGGCCGAACAGGTGTACAGGGCCTGCAGCATTAACCGTAACGAAAAATATCACCATAGTTAAAATAAAACAATAGTTTTGAGGCTTAATAAATTTCTATGAATTTTTCAACTGCCCCTGTTACTTTTAGCCTTATGGCCATCAATATTATAGTATCATTGATTGGTTTTTCCAATGCCGATTTTTTGGATAAAGCTATGCTATGGCCTTATCGCGTTAAAAGAGAAAAACAATATTACCGTTTTATTTCTTCCGGTTTTATTCATGCTGATTTTATTCATTTGTTATTCAACATGTTCAGTTTCTATTATTTTGGAACCGCTATTGAATACTATTTTTCTCAATACGGTTTAGGGGGAAATATATCTTACCTGTTGTTGTATTTTTTTGCAATTATTGTTGCCGATATACCAAGTTATATAAAAAACCAGGATAACCCAGGCTATAAATCATTAGGAGCTTCGGGTGCAGTTTCTGCAGTTATTTTTGCCTGTATATTATTTCAACCCTGGGGTATTTTACTTGTTTATTTTATCCCAATGCCTTTTATTGTATATGCATTTGTGTACCTGGGATACTGCGTTTATATGTCAAAGAAAAATATAGGGCATATTAATCACGATGCACATTTATGGGGCTCCGTATTTGGATTGGTTTTTACTGCGGTGCTGATTGCACTGCTGTCACCTCAACTTTTTCCGGCCATTTTGCAAGAGATATCTCACCCTCATTTTGGCAAGTAACTGATTTTTACAATTTTTTTTGTTGCGGGCGTAACTTTAAAACGATCATCAATCCGCATACCCGCAATCCAGATTATTTTTTTATCCATTTCAAGTACCCAGGTATTTTCCTTTTCTACAAGTGATAATTTTTGGTCGGTTAAAAAACGGTTGATCTTCTTTTTCTTCTGCATGCCCAGCGGGTAAAAATAATCTCCCTGTTTCCATTTGCGCAGTAGCAATGGAAAGGTAATTTCAGCTTCATCCAGCATGGCTATTAAATGGTCTGAGGTCAATTGTATTTTTGTTGCTTCTATCTTTTCAATTTGCATCTCCCCTGTTTCGAAAATAATTTTTTTATCTTTTTCTTCTATTAAAATATTTTGTGCCATTGCAGTTTCAACAGGAGCAATGATAAGCCAGTTACGGTTTTTAATAACCCGGTGTGTAACAGATTGAATATATTTTCCCGTTTCACTTTTAAGCAGTGCAATAATTTCCTCTAACTGGTGAGCAGTAAATCCATATTCTTTACAAATCTCGTAAACAACCGTTCCTAAGGGTTCGATTTTAATCAATTTTAAAACAGGAATATGCACTTCGTTCCCTTTGTACGTTGCTAATTTTTTTATATGCCCATCAATTGATTGCCGGTATAGTATTTCAGTTTCGGAAAAGCGCTGGATATTTTTCAGGATATTTTCTTTGGCTTCAGGAAAAACCTTGCTTACTAATGGAAGAATGGTATTGCGAAAATAATTACGGGTATACTTATTTTCTGCATTGGTATGGTCAGTTACAAAAGACAGGTTATTGTTGCTGATAAATAATTCCAGCTCATTGCGCCGGG
>JAYVZR010000479.1:0-20767 GCA_043783135.1 Ferruginibacter sp.
ATAAAACAGCAAACTACAAATAATCAATAATCAGCATGTATATTATATTATAGTGGCAGGGCAATAATATTGCCTTTTTTTAGTTTTAAAAAGAACCTATACCTCCCACTATGAAAAATTTTCTAATTATTTGCTTTGCATTAGTCAGTTCGGTACTGCTTTATTTTATTGATTGGACAACATCCAAAAAATTGATTATTAATTAGTTTTTACACAAAGCTCTATTTCATACATCATCTTATTATATGGTTTGCATAAACAAACCTTTTTTTGTTACATGACAGTTTGTTTTTTTTAATTCAGACAGCGTTATATAACATTACAATTTCTCTCTTGATTGGCTTGTACAATTGTTTTACTTTTACGCCATGTCAAAAAAATTATTTTTACTCGATGCCTACGCACTGATTTTCAGGGCGTATTATGCACTTATCCGTAGCCCCCGTATTACCAGTAAAGGAAAAAATACCAATGCGCAGTTTGGCTTCACCAATACCTTAATTGATCTTATCAATAACCAAAAGCCAACGCACATAGCTGTTTGTTTTGATACGCACGCCCCTACAGAGAGGCATACCGATTTTGCAGATTATAAAGCCAACCGCCAGGAAACACCGGAGGATATCCGGGCTTCCATACCCGATATAATAAGAATTATTGAAGCATTTAATATTCCGGTAGTAGCTGTTGATGGCTATGAGGCAGATGATGTAATTGGTGCATTGGCAAAACAGGCAGAGAAAGCGGGTTACGAGGTATTTATGGTAACACCTGATAAAGATTACGGTCAATTGGTAAGTGAAAAAATAAAAATTTATAAACCACCTTACCAGGGCGGCACTATTGAAATAATGGGCCCTGAAGAAGTTTGTAAAAAATGGGATATAGAAAACGTAAGCCAGGTAATTGATATATTGGGATTGATGGGTGATGCGGTTGATAATATTCCTGGCATAGCGGGGGTGGGTGAAAAAACTGCTGCCAAATTATTAAAGGAATACCAGACATTAGAAAATATATTGGCTAATGCGGATAATATAAAAGGTGCATTAGGAGAAAAAATACGTGCAGGAAAAGAAGCCGCCATCATGAGTAAAAAACTGGCTACAATCATTATTGATGTACCCACCGAATTTCACGAAGAAAACTTTAGTATAACACCATTAAATAAAGAATCACTTCGACAGGTATTTACTGAACTTGAATTCAGAGGTTTTATTAAAAGAGTATTAGGTGAAGAAATTCAACTGGAACCTGGTGTTCAAATACAGGAAACAGGCATAAAAACTAAACAACCTTCAACCGGGCAAATGGATATGTTTGCGACTATAACAGAACCGGCAAATATTTCAGCACCTGTACAGTCATCTTCGCCGGAAGAAGAAACTGCCTTTTTGGTAGTGGATAAAAATATTCACAATACACCGCATATTTATACCTTCATCAGCAATAAGGAGCAGGTAGAGGAATTAATAAAGAAACTCGTTGATCAGCCAGAAATATGCTTTGATACAGAAACCACTTCTATCAATGCAAATGATGCTGATTTGGTGGGTCTTAGTTTTTCTTATAAAACAGGCGAAGCTTATTATGTTCCATGCCCTGCAGACAGGGAAGAATGCCTGCAGTTGCTTCAACCTTTTTTAACACTGTTCAACGATAGTACAAAAACATGGATAGGGCAGAATATTAAATATGATTTGCTGGTAATGAAATGGTATGGTATACTATTGAAAGGAAATATTTTTGATACCATGCTGGCGCATTATGTAACAGAGCCTGATGGCAAAAGCAGTATGGATGCATTGAGCGCAAAATACCTGGGTTATGAACCGGTGCATATTGAAGAACTGATTGGCAAAAAAGGAAAGGGCCAGGGAAGCATGCGGGATGTGGAACCGGAAAAGATAAAAGAATATGCGGCTGAAGATGCAGATATCACATTACAGTTAAGAAATATTTTTTTGCAGGAATTAAAAGATAAAAATGTTGAAAAAATTTTTTACGAAGTAGAAAACTCTTTGGTGAAAGTATTGACTGATATGGAATTTGAAGGAATCCGTATCGATGAATCTTTTTTAAAAGAGTACAGTAAAGTGCTGGAGGTAGAAGCAAAGAAAAGCGAGGAAATGGTGTATGAAACAGCAGGTGTTCGTTTTAACCTTGCCTCTCCAAAACAATTGGGCGAAGTATTATTTGATAAAATGAAACTTGACCCGAAAGCAAAAAAAACCAAGACAGGCCAATATGCTACCGGGGAAGATGTACTTTTAAAACTGGCAGGGCAGCATAAAATATGCGATGATATTTTAACCTTCAGGGAACTCACCAAATTAAAGAATACGTATGTAGATGCATTGCCTGAACTGATTAATAGAAAAACCGGCAGGGTACATACTTCCTATGCACAGGCGGTGGCAGTAACCGGCAGGCTTAGCAGCACAAACCCCAACCTGCAGAATATTCCGGTAAGGACAGACAGGGGAAAAGAAATAAGAAAAGCATTTATACCAAGGGATGAAAATCATTTGTTGGTTTCTGCCGATTATTCACAGATTGAATTACGTATTGTTGCTGCCATTAGCGGCGATACAAATATGTGTGAAGCTTTCCGTAAAGGAAAAGATATCCATACGGCTACTGCCGCTAAAGTATTTAATGTGGAAGAAGCTGCTGTAACCAAAGAGATGCGCTATAAAGCCAAGAGCGTGAATTTTGGAATTATTTATGGGCAGGGCGCATTTGGCCTTGCAGAAAATTTAAAAATTTCAAGAAGTGAAGCAAAAGAGATTATTGATAATTACAAAAAGCAGTTTCCAAATATTCAAAAGTATATGGATGATACCATCAACTTTGCAAAAGAAAACGGGTATGTAGAAACATTGATGGGCCGCAAAAGATGGTTGAAGGATATCAATAGCGCCAATTTTACTGTACGTGGTTTTGCAGAACGCAATGCCATTAATTCTCCGATACAGGGCAGTGCAGCAGATATGATAAAACTGGCAATGATAAAAATTCACGAAGAATTTATCAAACACAAATTCAAATCAAAAATGTTGTTGCAGGTGCATGATGAATTGGTATTTGATGCGCATAAAGATGAACTGGAAATTATTAAACCGGTTATTTTAGAATGTATGCAAACTGCTTTAAAATTGCCCAACGATGTTCCGGCAGATGCAGAAATTGGTATGGGCCTTAACTGGCTGGAAGCGCATTAAATCTGTTTGAGTTAATCAATCTAACAACCCGTAAGCGGTTGCAAACCCTAACGGCGGTTGTAGTAGGAACTTTGAAAAATTTGCACAACTGCTTACAACCTGCTCCGGTTTTTCAGAAGGGTTGCTATCTGCCGCCCGGGTTTTTCAGATGAATATTTTTCAGTATAAATCGAATTTATTTACATCGTATTTCAGCAACACATAAAATGCCTGTTAATTTTTACAAATGACTAAACCTACCCTTATTTATTGCTACGATGCTTACTGCGGATGGTGTTATGGATTTAGCCCGGTAATAAAAAAAATTGCAGCTCAGTATAAAGATAAATTATACATAGAGGTGTTAAGTGGCGGTATGATGGTAGGAGATGCTGTGATACCGATAGAAAAAATTGGCCCTTATATACAATCTGCTTACAAACGAGTGGAAGAATTAACGGGTATACAATTCGGCGAAGATTTTTTATGGCATATCAATAATCCGGATAAAAGCGATTGGGTGATGAATTCAGAAAAACCTGCTATTGCATTATCTGTATTTAAAGAATACTTTCCTGACGAAGCTATTTTATTTGCTACCGACCTGCAGTATGCGCTAAATTACGAAGGAAGGGACCTGGATGACGATGAAGCCTATCGTCATTTACTGGTTAAATACAAAATACCCGAAGCGGCATTTTATGAAAAATTAAAAAGCGAGGAATTTAAAGAAAAGGCACAGTATGAATTTGCTTTGTGCAGGCATTTACAGGTAACTGGTTTTCCGCAGGTTTTTATCCAGCAAAACGATACCAAATTCTTTTTAATTTCAAAAGGTTTTAGTGATTACGATACGGTGAATTTGCGGGTGCAAAATGTTTTAAAAGAAATTCAGGATGGTACAGCTTAATCTAAAAATAGATAAGACCCTGTTTCCAAAGAAACAGGGTCTTATCCATTCATTAAAAAACCGAAACAACTATCTTCTTTTATTGTGGTGTATTTTTCCTTTGGGGGCGCATGGTTGGCTCAATCTCGTCTTTCCATTTTTTATACTGGTCTTCAGTAAAAATCAGTTTTAGCTGTTCATCCCTTACCTTATTATATTCCTGCATTTTACTTCTCATTTCATCCCTGTCCATATTACCCGCAGCCATCATTTCTTCCCGCTTTTTTTGAACCGTAGTGTAATAATTTACAAAAACAGAGTCCGTTTTGGCCAGTTTGTCCTTATCTAAATTTAGCGGCACCAATTTTTCATGTAGGGCTGTTATCCTTTCTTGTACTGTTAAGCGGTTGTCACCACCCTGCCCCTGCTGGGCCATAACAGAAGCTAAGCTTATAACTAAACCCATTCCTAATAATGCTATTTTCTTTTTCATATAATAATTTTTATTTTGTTTTAATATCAGACGTCGTTTTTTACATAAACAGTCGCCGTAAAAATTATTTTTTTCTTTCGTCATTTCTTCTGTTCATTATTTTGTAAAATGATGAATCAAATTTTGGCAATTGTTGCGGTGTGCAAAGGTTCCTGATATCTTTAAAATATTTAAACATGGTTATCTCAACTTCTTTTTGTTTTCCGGCAAAGGAAGCTGCGCTGTTATTAATGGAAGAATCGCTGAAATTATCTTTTGTTAACTGCTTAAACTCATTCTCTTTATTCAACCGCATTTCATCAAACTTTGCTTTTATCAAAATACGATGCTGGGTATTTAAGGAATCATACTGCTTTAATTGTTGTTGATTAAACCCAAGGTCATTTTGCAAAAAAGCGGATATCATTGCAGCCCTGTCTGCACGCACTTTATTTGGAGCAGGCCTGTTTAAAAAATAAAAAGATAGCAAGGCTATATTTGTAATTAACAATATGCCAATGATGGTAATAAGAATTTTACTTTTCGGTTGTGTAGTCATGATGGCTGGTTTTTTCAATAGTTATCAATAGTGGCAAAGCTTGTGGAGGTCTCATCTTCATCTGTACCTACATTTGCAGAACGCTCAGCAATAGTATTGCTTGATGTGGGAGTATTGAACAATACCACGCTGATGTTGATGGCAAGCACCAAACATATACCTGCTACTATTACAGCCGGCCGGCTCATAAATACAGCAGCTTTATCCCAATTTGTTTTAGCCCTCCTGTTCAGCCTTGCATTTATTCTTGTAAGCAGGTATGGCCTTGGGCTTGCTTTTTTTATACCGTCAACACTGTTCAATGCTTCATCAACCTGTAGCTGGATATTTTTATCATTTTTCATAATAGCTATTTAACTGATTTTTGTTCATAATAATTTTTTAATTCTTTCTTAAGGTTTGTTTTTGCCCTTGCCAATAAAGATTCAACCGCATAAAAACTTGTATTCATTATCTCTGCAATTTCATTGTTGTTTAATCCTTCTATTTTGCTAAGCGTAAAAGCTATGCGTTGGTTACCGGTTATTTTTCTCAATGCTTTAAATAATTCGCCCGCTTTTTCTTTATTATCCAATATTACGCCCGGGTGATTAAATTCAACAGGGTGATATTGCGCTTCTCCATTTTCTCCAAACAGCCTTTGTACAAATGCAAAACGCTTTTTACGCTTTTTTCTTTTTTCACTATCCAAAGCCTTTGTTATACTGATGCGGTATAGCCAGGTAGAAAACTTTGCATCTCCTTTAAATGAACTAACAGACTGGTATACCTGCACAAAAACTTCCTGTGTTATATCTTCAGCATCCTGATCGTTTTGAACAATGCTGATGATGGTATTATACACCATATCCTGGTATAAGTCTACTATGCTTTTAAAAGCCTGTTGCTCCCCTTCCTGCAATTTTTTAATTAACGCGGCTTCATTTTGCTGCACAGTATTCCATTTTTTATCTATGCTAAAATAGTTAAAAAGATGGATTTCCTCCACTGGGTCCCCCCGGGCCGGGCCTATACATTCCACCACCGCCTGAATTGTTAGAACCCCTTGCTGGTACACCAAAATTTTTAAGACTGTAAGTAAAAGTGAGCATAAAATACTGCTGCAATACCTGGCTCTGAGCATCTTCTATGTAGCTGCCGGTAACAGTACGTATAAAACTCTGGTTCTGCTTCAATAAATCAAATACCGATAATTTTAATTCGCCTACCTGTTTTTTAAGGAATTTTTTACCAATGGCAGCGTTCCAAAGCCAATAAGTCTGATTAAAGTTTTGCGATAGTCCGTCATATATCTGGCCCGTAATATCATTTTTTATAAACCAGCCTTTTTTATTCAATAAATTTATTTGAAAACCAACCGAATGGTTTACATAACTATTACTGCTGCTGGTAGTTGAATTGGTGATGGCATTATTATAAATGACATTATACGAAAGATTAAAATCTACATACTCACTGATATTACTTGCCAAAACAATACCTGAATTATAGGTATAATTATTTGTTAGTGACTTGGTGTTATTGATAAGCCCGGGCAGTTTACTATAACTAAAACCTGTATTAAAATTAAGTGTTGTTTTTATTGCTTTAAGCGGCATGCTATAGGTAAAAAAAGTACGCAGGTTTTTGTACCCGTCAAGGTTTACCGGTTTAGTTAACTGGGAACCTTTTTTAAGTACAATGCCCTGCTCAATGATGGAATCATTATGGGCAATATAAGTTGCAGTACTTATGTAATCGCTGGCTGTTTGCATAAATATATTGGCAAAAAAGCTTTTGCCGGTTTTTGTATTGGTGTAAGTATACCGGCCGGAAACAAATTGAATAACAGCTTGTTTTAATTCAGGGTTCCCGCTGGTAACCCTTAAAGGGTTGGATAAGTTTACTACATCCTGCAATTGGGTTACAGAAGGAAAATTAGCCGATGCCCGGTAAAACACACGGACATTGCTGAAAGCAGAAAACTTTTTTCGCCACATCATATTGGGCAATACATTAAAAAACGATTGATTAATGGTTGATATAAAAGGGTAAACCTGCTGGCTTTCTAATTTTGTATCCTGAAAATTGGTACCTATAGAAAACTGCTCATCCCTGCTTTTTGTAAAACGGTAATTGATGCCTGCATTATTGGTAGTGATGGTATTATCCGACTTATTAGACAGGCTAGTATCAAAAATGGAATAGTTTTTCCCATCATATGCAAATGTCTCCTGTTTGGTATCATTCTTTTGTACCGACGGATTGTAATCAATTTGTATCTGCCCTTTTTTGCCTATCGGTTCCGTGTAAGCAACACTGCCGCCAATAGTATGGCCATCAGTATTATTATCGTACGATTGCCGCTGAAGAGAATCTGTAATAAAGCCATCATTGAAAAAACGATATTGAGCATCAGTAATACTATTGCCGTCATTTTTTGTATAGTTGGTATTAAAACCAAATGAGAGTGACCGCCCTCTTTTTAAAAAGGAATGACGGAATAAAATACTGTTACGGATATTATACCCCTGCCTGTTTGCTGTATTTTTGCTTAATGAATTACTTAAAGAATCAGTTGCGCTATAAAAATTTTGCAAGCCAGAAACAGAAGTAGAATTATTGTTTTGAAAATTGATGCTGGGGATAATAAAAATAGAATTGAATGAATCTATTTTATACTCCAGCCGAAGGTTGATACGGTTATTGGTATTTTCTGTTTCGGAATTTGTTCTTTGTTTACTGTGCAGGTTTTGTGGAGTAGAAAAAGTTTCTGTACTTACCAACGACTCGTTAGTTGTATTACTGTTATTAAAAAAGTAACTGCCGCTTAAAGTGAGTTTTTTACCCCATTGATTGCTATAATTTATCCCTAAAGCATTTGTTTTGCTAATGCCGGGTGTTTGGCCCACGCTAAAATTATCGGTACCCCCAACGGCGCCACCGCTACGGCCACCACCCCCAAATCCTCCACCCGCTCCTGCACCGCCGCTGGTAAGCCCTAACAGGTCCTGAGCACCAAAATTCTGCTGGTTGATATTATTGAAATTGGCTACAAGTGAAATACGCCGGTTACCGTTAAAAAAACTCACATTACCACCTGCAGCATAATGGTCATCTGTTCCATAGCCAGCATACATACGGCCAAACTGGCTGTTTTTAATACCCGATTTTGTAACAATATTGATTGCTTTAACACTGTTACCGTCATCAAAGCCGGTAAGCTGGGCCTGGTCGCTCAATCTATCAAAAACCTGTATTTTATCTACAACTTCTGATGGTATATTTTTTAATGCAGCAGAAGCATCATCTCCAAAAAAATCTTTACCATCAATGGTCACTTTTTTTACCTGTTCCCCATGTGCCGTTACTGTGCCGTCTTTTGCAACTGTAATGCCAGGCATCTTTTTTATAAGGTCTTCAGTTGTCGCATCTGGATTTACTTTGTATTGGTTTGCGCTATACTGTATAGTATCTCCTTTTAGGCTTACAGGCGGGGCGGTCGATAAAATAGTTATATCTGAAAGGTCTTTTCCCTGTTTTGTAAAAACCAGGCTACCCAAATTGTTTAAAGAATCTTTTACAACCACCCTTCTTTTTAATTGTTGGTAACCAATAAAACTTATTTCAATAATATAACTTTCATTCGCAATATCCAGCAATTCAAAATTACCTTTTGCATCTGTTAGTGTACTTTTTATAGCCTTATGAGCGGAGTCGTTTTGTAAGAAAATTGCCACTGTTGCACCAGCTACCGGCGATTTATCTCCGGCATCCTGCAAAGTTCCTTTAATACCCGGTTGCTGCGCTATTGATATAAGCGCAAGAGAATGTAGCAATAGAAAAAGGCTTAAAAATTTTGTCATTTAACTGTTTTATAAATGGATAAGACGACATATAGAAGAAAAACAGGCGATACCTATAATTTTTTTAAAATGAATGACTGAATTTTTTATGCCGAAAAGGTTTAATCGAATAAAGTTTGAGGCGTGCGCTGATGAAAAGCGATTTTTTTTATTTAAATGGTGATAAAAAAAAGAACAGGGTTGAAAAGGACTTCAATTATTTTTTAAAATTTAACAGCTACCGAATGGCTTCCGTAGTATATCTTTGATGCCTAAAAAAATACAGTTATGGATTATAGTAAACTTGTTTCGGTAACCGGCATGGGCGGTTTGTATGAATTGTTATCTTCAAAAGCAGATGGTGGGGTTGTGAAGTCATTGGAAGATAAAAGCACCAAATTTGTGAGCACCCGTTTACATAATTTCTCGCATTTGGAAAGTATAGAAGTATTTACTGCTAAGGACAATGTGAACCTTGTAGATGTATTTACAGCAATGGATGCCAGCAAAACAAAATTGCCTGATGGCGGCGATGCAAAAGCAGTAAAAACTTATTTTGAAAAAGTATATCCTGATATGGATTTTGAAAGAGTCTATAACAGCGATATGAAAAAGATGGTAAAATGGTTTGAGCTGTTAAAGACAAATAATGTAGAAATTAAATTATCAGAAAATCCTGATCAGGATGCAGCTGCACATGATGTGGTAACACCAAAAGCAAAAGCAAACGAAACCAAGCAGGTTAGTGTTAAAGCAGCGCCACCCAAAAAAATAAATTCGCCCAGAAAGATGGCTTAATTTTCGGACAGCCCATACATGAAAACATTTTCAGTCAATGGGCAATCATTGACCACCATTCATCTTCTTTATGTACACAGCAGATATACAAAAAATGGCCCGCCATTTTGTTCCGGACAATTTTGTGGTAACCGACTGGAAAAGCCTGGAGCCTTTTTTTAAAGAGCTGCTTGATAGAGTTATTGATAGCAAGGAGGCAATGGAACAATGGTTGAAAGATCAAAGCGAACTGGAAGCGGTGGTTAATGAAGATGCCTGCTGGCGCCAGATTAAAATGACCTGCGACACAGAAAATAAACCATTGGAAGATGCCTTTAATTTCTATTGTATGGAAATTCAGCCAAAAATGGAACCCTATTCCGATGCACTCAATAAAAAACTGGTTAATCATCCCTTGACAGCCAGTTTAAACAGTGAACAATATTTTACTTACCTGCGCAGTATCCGCAAAAGCATCGACCTTTTTAGGGAAGAAAATATTCCCCTGCAGGCTTCATTGGCTGTAATGAAACAGCAGTATGGAGTTATTTCAGGTAAGATGACAGTGACTGTTAACGGCCAGGAGTATACGCTGCAACAGGCTGCCAAGTTTCTTGAAAGCCACGACAGGGAATTAAGGGAATCAGCATACAGAAAAATTCAGGAGAGAAGATTACAGGATAAGGATGCTTTAAATGAACTGTATAACCAGTTAATACAAAAACGCCACCAGGAAGCTTTAAATGCGGGCTTTGCAAATTACCGCGATTATCGGTTTAAAGAACTGGGCAGGTTTGATTATACAAAAGAAGAATGTTTTGCATTTCATGAAGCGGTGAAGCAACATGTGTTGCCATTGGTGAATATTATTTATCAAAAGAAGAAAGAAAAATTAGGGGTAGATGTTTTGCGCCCCTGGGATACAGATGCAGAACCGGAAGGTACCACTTCGCTGAGGCCGTTTAAGGCAAGTGAAGAACTGATCAGTAAGTCAATTGAATGTTTTACAAAGCTTCGTCCTTTTTTTGGCGATTGCCTTAAAAAAATGCAAGCCTTAAAACACCTTGACCTGGAAAGCAGGATGGGTAAGGCCCCTGGTGGATATAACTGCCCGCTTCCGGAAAGCGGCGCCCCATTTATTTTTATGAATGCCGCCGGGCAAATGCATGATGTAACTACCATGGTACATGAAGGCGGTCATGCGGTGCATTCTTTTTTAGCACATCCTTTGGCGTTAACGGGTTTTAAAGAATACCCGATGGAAATTGCCGAAGTGGCCAGTATGGCGATGGAGCTTTTCAGCATGGAACATTGGGATGTATTTTTTAATAATCCGGAAGAACTGACAAGAGCTAAGCAACACCAGCTGGAAAGGGTGATCACAATTTTTCCGTGGATTGCAATAATAGATAAATTTCAACATTGGATTTACGAAAACCCACAACATACAATTGCCGAAAGAACAGATCAATGGAACGCAATACTCCGCGAATTTCAGGATAGCGTAATTGATTATACCGGCCTTGAAACTTACCGCAGCAATGCATGGCAGCGCCAGCTGCATTTATTTGAAGTGCCTTTTTATTATATCGAATATGGCATTGCACAGTTAGGCGCTATCGGTATCTGGATGCAGTTTAAAAAAGACGAGCAAAAAGCACTGGACAACTATTGTGCTGCACTAAGCCTGGGAGCCACCAAAACTTTACCTGAATTATATACAACAGCCGGGTTAAAATTTGATTTTTCGCCGCCACAGATAAAAGAGTTGATGGAATTTGTAAAGAAGCAAATGGCAGGTTTAAGTTAGTAGGCTACCCCTTTTAAATAATGTCCGCAATAAGTTTATTCAGAAGGCAGGTGTCTTTATCTTAATCTACAAAAGTTTCTTTAATAATTCCTTTTATAGTATTGATTTCTTTTTCAGTTAGTATACCAAGTGCTTTTATGACCCGCTGTCTGTCAATAGTTCTTATTTGATCAAGTACAATCCAGCCTTTTGTTTTATTATTTTTTAAAACTATCCTGGTTGGGTATGATTTGGAAGTGCTGGTTATTGGAGCAATAATAATTGTTTGCAGGTATTTATTCATTTCATCAGGTGAAATAACAACACAGGGCCTGGTCTTTTTCATCTCGCTTCCTATTGTAGGGTCGAGATTTACAAGTACAATCTGGTATTGCACTATTTCCATTCTTCAAAATTTTCATCTTCAAAAATATCAGGAATTAAAAGTTTATCCTCTCCATTTTTATGCATCTTTTTAAACAATTTTTCCCAATTTTTGCGTGGTGATGTTTTTGGTTTCAGAATGATATAGCTTTTTTCCAAAACAAGTTCAATAGTATCTTTAATATCATATTTTTCTATTAAAGTTTTACTTAAACGTATTCCCTTTGAGTTTCCTATTGATATTACTGAAATGTCCATAGCTAAAAAATTGTAACCACAAAGTAATTACAATTTTTTGAAAAATCCAAATATAAGCTTAGGATATCTATTTACTGGCAATCGTTACAAATGCCATTTACAACCATGGCTGCATGTTTTGGCTTAAAACCCTTTGGCAGTTTTACATTTGGTACGGTTACTTCTTCCAGACAAATAGTTTTGCTGCAATCATCACAAATAAAATGCACATGGTCATCGTGGTGATGGCCCGCCTCGCAGTTATCTTTACACAAAGCGTATAAAATAGAATTATCCGCCGTGGGTATTGTATGAATTATACCTTTATCAACAAAGGTTTGAAGGGTACGGTATACTGTTACCCGATCAAAATTTTCACCTGTATTTTTTTCAATATCAGCATGCGCCAATGCACCGTTGCTGTGTAAAAAAAGTTCCAGTATTTTTTTACGTCCATCGGTTACACTAAGCTGGTTCTTCTTTAAAATGTCAAGCAGCGCTTCCATAGTAATTTATTTTAATCCTGAATTATCAATATCCTTTTAATTCCCTGTTTTGATGTTTTTCTTTTAATAAGCCATCGATATCTTTTATTAGTTTTTGCATTTCATCTTCTTTCAACCCATCATAAATGCCCCTTAGCCTTGTTTGTTTATCAACCAGTGCAAATAACTGTGTATGTATAAACTGGTCGGCTATATTTTGGGCAGTATCCGGTTTGTTATTATCAATCAAATAATTATGCCTCGCCATATCATACAACGCAGTTTTATCGCCTGTTACAAAAACCCAGTTGGGATTATTGGGTGCCTGTTTGCTTCCTGTTAAAACATTGTAATCAATTTTATAAGAGCCATCCTGGTTTTTTACCAGTGTACCATTCAGCATCTTTGCTTCATATTGTTTTAGCAATGGTACAGAATCTGTCTCGGGCATACAGGTATGCGAAACAATCATAAAATTACTGTCTGTTTTATAGGCTTCAAATACCCTGCGCATGTTGGCATTCATCTTGGGGCAAATTCCTTTGCAGGTGGTAAAAAAAAATTCGGCTACATATACTTTCCCGTCTACCTCTTTTTCTGTAATTATTTTTCCATTTTGATTGATAAATGAAAAAGGCTGTAAGTTATTATTGATTACTGGCAGGTTCGATTGGGAAATATCCGTTTGGCTAAATACATAGGCAAAGTACGCCCCAAACAATAAAACAAAGAAACCCACATACCAAACCCATTTTTTACTCATCGTATTATTTTTTGCAAAGCTACATCCAAACAGCTTGCTAACAGCGGGAGTTTATATAAGTAAAACTTAAAACTTGCAACCTTATTGCAAATATACTATCTTTGTCGTCCTTATAAAATGAATATAAAAATAAACTGGGATGCGTTTGGTATTGCTACTTCTATAGCCTGCGCTATACATTGTGCGTTACTGCCAATAATAGTCAGCTCTTTACCCATATTTGGCATTAATATTATTCATAACCTTTTTTTTGAATGGGGTATGATTACCCTTGCATTTGTGGTGGGTTCCTATTCTTTATTTCATGGGTATATAAAACACCACCGTACTTCAACACCTGTGATGATTTTTACTGCGGGGTTTATTTTTTTGGTATTAAAACAATTCTTTGCTGATTTTGAATACCTTTTTTTATCAATTGCGGTGATATTGATTATATCTGCCCACTTTTATAATTATCGTTTGTGTCACCAGAGCAAGTACTCGTCTCCGCATCATAAACACTAATGTTAGTTAGTGTGAATGGTCAATAATTCACTAATCAAACCGGCACTTTACAAATAACATAACACTATTGGCATTTGGTAAAATCCAAGGTAAGTGGTTTATTATTACCAATCATAGCAGCTAATACATTACTCGCCAATTTCTTTCCACCCCTTCCATTTTTTTCTTAAATAATAAATGAGCCACGCAAAGCTTGCCAGGAACCAGGTATAAAAAATATAATTACCTAATGTAGGATGGTCTTCAAAAAATGCAAAGCCAAAATATATGCCATAACACATATTTATCAATAGCCATAAAATACTTATTGAAATGGTTTGAACAATACGCAGTAAAAATTCTTTTATATCCGGCTCCATGGTTTGGAAATAAATGGTTTAGTACTTTAAGCTATCTGGCCTATTTCTTTCAATTCTTAATTAAAGTAACTGAACCGAAAGAAATCCTGACATCAAAAAATCAGACGTCAGACATTATTATCTCTACTTAAAGTTAGCCCTACTCTACTTAAAGTTAGCCCTATTTTATGAGTAATTTCTTAAAGGCAACACTATCCCCGTTAAATACATTAAAATCAACATAGGCATCAATACCGTTTACCTGGCCGGTTTCATTGTGTTGCCAAAAAATCCAGGTACGGTTTATTCTTGGTGTATCATTTACCAGGTAATACGCAACCCATAAGGGATATCCATTAAACTTTTCGCCCAAAAAACTTGTATAAAAAACTGCATTGGTATAAATGATGGGCTTTACATGATAATGCGCCTCTACCATTACCAGCCAATCGCTTATTCCCTGTTGCAGTTTGGGGATGCTGATTCCATTGATTTGTTCTATATCTAATACCGGCGGCAAATCGCCCCTATCTAATTTTACTGTTTCAATAAAATTTTCTGCCTGTGCCTTTCCACTTCGGGAAGGGGTGAAAAAATGATAAGCCCCTCTTGGAATGTCAGCTTTTTTTGCCGCCGCCCAATTTTTTTTAAACTGATCATCTACATTTTGTATTCCTTCAGTAGCCTTAATAAACACAAACCCGATTTTAATATTTTTTACCTGCATGGCTTTTACATCATCCCAGGCAATCAGTGATTGGTGACGGCTTACATCAATACCATGTATGGCATAATCAACAGGCATATCAATTCCAAAACCGGTGTAATGCACAAATTTTGGAGAATTTAAAAAATTAAAAATATAATAACCAGCTACAGCTATCGCAGGCAGGCCTACTATAAAAATGATTATTTTTTTTGCAGAATTTTTCTTTCTTCTTTTTGTTGCCATTGGGTAGATACTTTGCAAAATTGCATAAAACTGATAACAGTATTTATTTAAAAAGCGAAAATATTGTTATTAAAGTTTTTATACCGCATTTTTTAATGGCTAAAAGCAATATATCTATACAGGCTGCGTTACATTTTTTGCCGGTAATTAATTCATAAAAACCTTTTGAAAATATGGGCATAAGAAATAGTCTTTCGGGGACATTTGTAAAGTTCATTGTGAGTACAGCTATAGTTATTGCAGCAAGTAATACAATAAAAGTATATGCCCAAAACAATACAGATACGGCACATAAAATATTACTTGCATCTGCTGATGTTAAGAAACAGTTTTTTTATACCATTAAACAATCCAATGTAATATTTCCAGACATTTTAAAAGGCAATGAAGAGCTTGCTTCAGATTATATCGCCACTTTCAGCAGCAATAGAAGAGATTATCTTGTTAGGATGCATACAAAGGGCAAAACAATTTTGCCAAAAGTAAATACTATTTTAAATAAATATGCTCTTCCCGAAGAGTTGAGTGTATTGATGATATTGGAATCTGCTTATAATGCCAATGCGGTTTCAAAAGCAGGTGCAGTCGGTTACTGGCAAATTATGGATAAAGTGGCAAATGAGTACGGGTTGAAATACACACGTCATTTAAGTGCTACGGAAAGAAAAAAAATTGCCAGGCTAAATGCTAAAAAAGGAAAAAAACATTTTAAGGCAAAGGCAACGCAAAAAGACGAACGTAAAAATTTTGAAAAGTCTACTTTGGCGGCAGCAAGGTACCTGCGTGACAGAGGATTAAACCTGGATAATAATTGGTTGCTAATAGTAGCCAGTTACAATTGTGGAGTAGGAAATGTTTGGAATGCAATGAAAAAAACGGGCAAGGAAAACCCTGATTTTTGGGATGTAAAAGAATACCTTCCCAATGAAACTCAAACTTATGTGATGAATTTTATTGCACTCAATGTCATTTACCACAATTACGACAATTTTATTGCCAACAATTTAAATTTTACAACAGTTAAAATTTTATTGCCTGATAATTTTAAAGACGCCAATACGCAAGCAGAAGGCGCAACAGACCGTAGATTCCATTAAAAATATTACCACCTGAGAAAATAGATAACCGGCACATTTATGCCGGTTATTTTAATTTATTAATAGCCTGATGAACTAACTTCGCTGCATGCCCCAAATAAACTGGAACGATAGTATTAACCTGGCAGGTAAAATTACTTTTAAGCGATTGTGGAATGGCATTAAAGTGCTGGGTAGTTTTTATGCCACCAGGTTATTGAACAGGCCTGTGCAATGGGGCTACCCGGTTTCTATTTCGTTTGAACCTACTACCAGTTGCAACCTGCGTTGCCCGGAATGTCCCAGTGGGTTAAGGGCATTTACACGCCCCACAGGTATGCTGCAAAAAGATTTTTTTACACGTACTATTGACGAAATTCATAAAGAATTATTATACCTCATTTTTTACTTCCAGGGCGAACCATATTTAAATCCTGATTTTTTGGATATGGTTAAATATGCCAGCAGCAAGGGCATCTTCACTGCTACATCTACCAATGCACATTACCTGAATGATGCAGCGGCTAAAAGAACAATTGAGAGTGGTTTAGACAGGCTGATTATTTCTATAGATGGAACCACGCAGGATGTGTATCAGCAATACCGTGTAGGCGGCAATATTGAAAAAGTAATTGAAGGAGCAAAAAATATTGTAAAGTGGAAGAAGCAGCTAAACAGCAAAACACCCTTTGTATTTTTTCAGTTTTTGGTGGTAAAACCAAATGAGCACCAGGTGGAAGATATTAAAAGACTGGCCAAAGAAATAGGCGTTGATGAAGTGCGTTTTAAAACAGCGCAGGTATATGATTATGAAAATGATCCTAACCAGCTTATTCCCGTTACGGATAAATTCAGCCGTTATAAAAAAGATATTAACGGCACTTATATACCAAAAAATAAATTAGCCAACCGATGCTGGAAAATGCAGCATGCCAATGTAATAACCTGGGATGGTTTAGTAGTGCCCTGTTGTTTTGATAAAGATGCCCTGCACCAGTTAGGGAATTTAAAAACACAATCTTTTAAAGAAGTATGGAATAACGATAATTACAAACGGTTTCGCAGCCAATTATTAAATAGCCGTAAAAATATTGACATTTGCGCCAATTGCAGCGAAGGAGTTTCTGTATGGAAAGATTAATTATAATATTGATAAAAATATACGCCAACGAATTTACTTCTCTTAATAATAGTTAGATTTAACAATTATATGAGTATAGAAAAAGATATAAAACAGGAAAGCTTTAAAAATGAACACCAGAAAGCGATCATTAATTTAATATTTACTTATAACTGGACGACAGAAAAAATAAAGAATGTTCTGGAAGAAAGTAGCCTGACCCTGCAACAATTTAATATACTGCGCATATTGCGTGGCAGCCCAAAACCTTTGTCTACGTTGCAGATAAGGGAACGTATGCTTGATAAAATGAGCGATACCAGCCGCATTGTAGACCGATTAATTATTAAAGATCTTGTAAAAAAAATAACCTGTAAAAAAGATAAACGCCTTGTCGACATTACCATTACAGATAAAGGGATAGAAATATTGGAAGACTTAGATACGCAGGAAGATAAAATGGAAGCCATTATAAAAGCCCTTACAAAAACCGAAGCAGAAACCCTTAATACATTACTTGATAAGATCCGTGAGTCCAATTAATAACAATGAAGCAAAAATATTTATTCTCTTTACTAATATCATGTATCCTTTTTATAACAATCGGTAAGGCACAAACAAAACCAGAATTTCGTGGCGTGTGGGTGGCCACGGTTGATAATATTGACTGGCCAAGTAAAGGAAATTTTAATACGGATGCACAAAAAGCCGAGTTTATTCAATTGCTGAATATGCACCAACGCAATGGCATCAATGCGTTAGTTGTGCAGATAAGGCCTGCTGCCGATGCATTTTACCCTTCGCAATTTGAGCCATGGAGCGAATGGCTTACCGGTAAACAGGGGCAGGCTCCCGATCCTTATTATGACCCGCTCGAATTTATGATAACAGAAACGCATAAACGCGGAATGGTATTTCATGCATGGTTAAATCCTTACAGGGCAGAATATGCTATCGGTGTTTCTTCAATTGCTGCAACACATATTACCAGGGTGCACCCCGAATGGTTTTTAACATACGGCGATAAAAGATATTTTGATCCGGGTAATAAAGCTGTGCAGCAGTATGTAGCTGCTATAGTAAAAGATGTAGTAAGCAGGTATCCTGTAGACGGTATTCATTTTGATGATTATTTTTATCCTTATCGTATTGGCACCAGGGAATTTCCGGATTATGCTTCGTACCAGCAATATGGCAATGGTTTAAAAAAAGACGACTGGCGAAGGAGTAATACAGATTCTATCATTGCAATACTAAGCAGGGTTATTAAATCGGCAAATAAAAATTGCCAGTTTGGTATCAGCCCTTTTGGGGTTTGGCGCAATGCAAAAACTGACCCGGTTAATGGCAGTAAAACCAATGGTGCTGTTAGTAATTATGACGACCTGTATGCTGATATTTTATTATGGCTTAAAAAAGGATGGATTGATTATGTGGCACCACAGCTTTATTGGGAATTTAACCACCAGGCAGCTTCCTACAATGTTTTATTAGACTGGTGGAACAACCATACATTTGGCAGGCATTGTTATATTGGCCTTGGTATTTATAAAGCAAATACCAATAAAGCTTGGCGTGATCCTGCACAACTTCCAAGGCAAATTGATTCTTTGCGCAGCAAGTCAAATGTTCAGGGCATGATTTTTTTTAGCAGTAAAAGTTTTGAAAGCAACCCCAATGGATGGAGTGATAGTTTGCGGTTACATTATTTTAAAGAACCGGCAATGCAGCCTGCAATGGAATGGTTAAAGTAGTTAATACAGAAATTTTTTGCCCGTGTTTTATAAACGACTTATGTTAAAACGGTCAAAGTATTTTCAATCCGCCATTCTTACAAAACGTTTTTCTCTACCTTTGCAATTCAGATATATATATTCATAATTCTAAATTTATTTTATGCCCGGTTTTGAATTTTTTGGAGCAGAAGAACGCAAACAGGTAAATGATGTTTTGGAAACAGGCATCCTCATGCGGTATGGCTTTGATGGAGCCCGAAAAGGGGTGTGGAAAGCAAAGGAAATGGAAGAAGCGATTTGCGAAACCTTTGGTTGCAAATATGCTCAATTGTTAAGCAGCGGTACTGCTGCATTAACTACCGCAATGAGTGCCTTAGGTATTGGTTATAGCGATGAAATTATTTTACCAGCTTTTACTTTTGTAGCAAGTTTTGAAGCAGTAATATCTGTAGGAGCTATTCCCGTTTTAGTTGATGTAGATGATACACTTACTTTAAATCCCCAGGCAGTTCGTAATGCAATAACGTCCAAAACAAAATGCATAATGCCTGTACATATGTGCGGCAGTATGGCCGATATGGATGCGCTGGTGGCTATTTGTAAGGAATATAACCTGATTTTACTGGAAGATGCCTGCCAGAGTATCGGCGCTACTTACAAAGGAAAAAAACTAGGCACCATTGGTGATGCAGGTACTTTTAGTTTTGATTTTGTAAAAACAATTACCTGTGGCGAAGGCGGCGCAATAATGACTAACCGCGAAGATGTATATATCAAAAGTGATGGGTACACCGATCATGGGCATGACCATAAAGGTGGCCTGGACAGGGGTGCAGATCTGCATCCTTTTATTGGTTACAATTTCAGGATTAGTGAATTGAATGCTGCCGTGGGTGTGGCACAAATAAAAAAGCTGGATAATTTTTTGAAAATACAACGCAGCAATAATAAAATGCTCAGGCAAATTTTGGCGGCTGTTCCCGAAATTTCTTTTAGAAGGGTACCGGATGAAGATGGTGACAGCTGTAGTTTTTTAAGCTGGTTTTTACCAACAGAAGCTATTACAAAACAAGTAGTTGCCGAAATGAAAACACTGGGAATATTGGGTGGTAATTTTTATTGGTTTATCAATAACTGGCACTATATCAGCAAGTGGGATCATCTTAAAAATTCCGTTACCCTCAATCATTTGCATCCCGATTTAAAAGTCGCTGTTATGCATCATGCCAATAAAGATTTTAGCGCCAGCAATGCTGTGATGAGCCGTTGCATTTCTACTGCTATCAGTTTATCATGGACGGAAGAGCAAATAAAAACAAAAGGCGAACAAATGGTAAATGTGATAAACAAGGTATTGAAAGCAGAGCAGGTAACTGCATAACCGGAGGTTTAAACAAATAAATGTTATACCTGTTCCACTATTTACTTCTTAGTTTATGTGCCTTTATGGAGTAATATAAAATAAAAAGATAGCTTGGCAATACCACCACAATACGCAATGTGGGGCGAATATGTTTCTGCCAACCGTCCATAAAGTAATGGAAGTACTGCTCCTCCTCCAATCGCCATAATCAATAGTGATGATCCTGTTTTTGTAAATCTTCCAAGCCCTTTTATTGCAAGTGGCCAAATGGAAGGCCATACCAAAGAATTAGC
>JAYVZR010000480.1:0-3047 GCA_043783135.1 Ferruginibacter sp.
GGAAAAATTGACGTAGGCTCGGTTGAAAAAATAATTGAAAAAATATCTTTTGTTGAAAACATTGCTATTGTAATGGGCCATGATATTGTTACACCCCAGAGAGCAATGGATAATGCAGGTAAAACGGTTACGAGGCGCTACACAGATATCTGGATGAAAGATAAAATCAGTTGGCGTCTTACGGCAAGGCAGGCAACAGTTATTTCAGTTTTTTAGAATTATATTTACTAAATACACTTCCTTTTTTAATAGTGCAATAACCAATAATGAAAAATATAATTTTCCTTCTTTTATTCCCTGCTGTTTTAAATGCGCAAAACAACACCTCAATTTATGATACATACATGCAGGCACAAACTGATCTGTACCACTTCAATGGTAATGTACTGATTGCAAAAAATGGAAATGTTATTTATAAAAAATCTTTTGGGTATGCTGATTATAATTCAAAACAAAAGCTTGATAGTGCCAGCATTTTTGATATTGGTTCCATTGCCAAAGAGTTTACGGCAGTGGGTATTTTATTATTAAAAGATAAGGGAAAGATAAGCTATGCAGATACACTCGGAAAAATTTTTCCGGAACTTCCATATTCCAATATCACTGTGCAGCAATTGCTCACTCATACTTCCGGCATGCCTGATGGTTTTGGTTTAATAGAAAAGTTTTTTGATCACAATAAAATTGCTCAGAATAATGATTTGATACAGTTGCTGGCAAAAGAAAAACCACCTCTTTTATTTAAACCTGGTACAGATATGATGTACTCAGGTACCGCTTTTAATATACTGGCTTCCATCATTGAAAAAATTTCCGGTCAGTCGTATAATGCATATATGAATGAAAAGGTTTTTAAACCCCTGGAAATGAAATATACCGAAGTTGCAAACTACCTGCGTTCTGCAAACAAAAATCCCCGTCTTGCAAATGGTTTTGTATATTCTGATAGTGTCAAAAAATATATTCCCGCTGAAAGTTTACACACCGGGTGGACAACTTATTTTTCCGGTATTACAGGCGAAGGAATGATAATAACTACTACCGGTGATCTTTTAAAATGGGACAGGGCACTGAAAAATAATACGCTGCTTACAAAAACTACGCAGCAACAAATGGTTTCGTTTCAAGCCAATAAGAAAACATTTCCTATGGTCAGTTTCGGCTATGGAATAAGGGTTGGAAAAAATGATATTGGCAATTATGTTTTTCACAACGGATATTTCCCCGGATATAAAAGTATGCATCTGCGTTATACTGATAATGATATAACGGCAATCGTTTTATCAAACAATGAATCGCAGTCGGAATTCATTGCCGATGCTTTGGTAGCAATTGCTCTAAACAAAAACATTGTGATGCCTTATCATCACAAAGAAGGGCTGGTAAACACTGCTCTTAATAATTATGCAGGAAGGTATATGATGCCGCTTACAAGGCCGCCGTACATGGTTAATTTTCCGGTAGAAATTATTGTAAAAAATGACAAGTTATACATTAAAGGCAGCGGTAAAGAAATTGAACTTAAACCAGAGACTGCTACAAAATTCTTTTTTTCAGATGGCACTGATCAGCAAATAGAATTTGAAAAAGACAGTACCGGCAATGCTACTAAAGTATGGCATATAGCCTGGGGTGTAAAAAAAGAAATTAAAAAAATTGATTGAATTTCTAAATAAAACTTCATGAAACGAAATTCATCTCTTAAACTTTTTTATCAGCCGGCGCTTTCATTACGGCACTATTTCCAACAGAAGCAAAAAATAAAACAACAATTATCTCAACATTAAAACATCCATTTTGTGATTACCGCAGAAAGACTTAAATGCATACTAAAACGTAAATTTATATCAGATTCAATTATTGTTTACAGCATCATTATAAATTCAGATGCAGCATAAAAATAAAATCCATAATCGGGCAACAGCAATCAAACTAATTATTTGTACTGGTATTTTTTTGTTCATCCAATGTATAAGCTCTTTTGCACAGCAACAGGCTTATTTTAATAACCTGACTGAAAAAGACGGGTTAAGCAATAACAGGGTCACCTGTTTTTACAAAGATAAAACCGGTTATATTTGGATTGGCACTGAAAGCGGGCTGAACCTGTATAACGGTAATAGCTGGAAAATTTATAAACCATCGCTGCACCAAAAAAATTATTTATCCAACAGTTTTATTACAGATATTGAGCAGGATGCAAAGGGAAGCATATGGGTATGCACCCGAAAGGGGTTAAACCGGATTGATGTGGCTACAGGTATAACGGAAGTTTTTTTACCAGGAGATACTGCAAATGCCAACTCCATTTCCAATGATTTTGTATGGAATACTTATCCCGATAAAGATACCAGCATCTGGATAGCAACAGATGCAAAAGAATTTTGCCATTACAATCCAGTTAAAAAAATTTTTTATTATTACGATTTCAAAGAGCATCTGCGCCAAAATCATATTGGAATTAATTCCGGGTATCACTCCATCTTCCGCATACTTCCAAAATCTGCCACAGAGCTTTGGTTAGCTACAACCGATGGCATTTTTAGTTTTAATAAACAAACAGGCGGATTTGCATTGCAGGCAGCCATGGCATTGGGTGAAATTACTTTTTTCTATTTTGATGAACGGTTTAAGAAACTCTATTGTGCTGACGATGAAAATAAATTATACTGTTTTGACCCTTCAAAAAAGGAAATGACGGCTGTTTCATTGCAACGAAATAAGCACACTGGAAAGTTTATTCCACCATACAGCCTGGAGGAGAAACTGCTCTTTGTTCCTGCGGCAGAAGGGCTGGCTGCTATTAACGAAAAGAATGAAGTGCTGTATTTTTTAGCCGGAACTGCCGGTAAAGAGAATGATTTATTGCCGGGAAAAGTAAATTGCATTTATAGAGACAGGCAGCATATTACCTGGGTGGGTACCATGAATGGTGTCAGCAAATTTATCCCCGTATTAAATAATAACCTGCACCTGTCTTTCCCAAACAAGCTTTCTTATGAACCTTATCTGACATTTAAAAATTTCATGTATCACCGGTCTGGCGA
>JAYVZR010000481.1:0-20681 GCA_043783135.1 Ferruginibacter sp.
TATCTGGCGAAGCAAGAACTGCCAAAGCAGTAGAAACATATACTGCAAAAAACGGGCTTAGAAAAATAGATATACCAACTCTTGTAAGAGAAAACGATTACCAGTTAGGTTCTTTACAAGATGCAAGGCAACTGATTAAATGGGCTTTTGAAGCAAAGCAGGGCGATGTAAGCGAAGCTTTTAACATAGAAGATCAGTTTATAGTAGCTGCAGTAGAAAAAATACAACCGGAAGGCTTGCCTGATGCTAAAAGCGCCAGACCAATGGCAGAACTTACAGTGCGTAATTTGAAAAAAGCAGAAGAGATTTCAAAAAAATTATCTACAGCATCAACACTTGATGCTGCAGCTGCAGTCTATAAAGTACCTGTTGGAGCAGCGGGCGCAGATTCATCCATTACATTTGTTGCACAAATAATCAATGGTATTGGCATAGAGCCAAAAGTACTTGGAGCGGCATTTGATAAAGCATATCAAACCAAAATATCTGAGCCTATTGCCGGAACAAATGGCGTTTATGTTTTAAAGGTTAACAGTGTTGGTAATAAAACAGCCGATACCCCGGAAGTGCTTACAATGCAGGCTTCCGAAAAAACAAAAACAATGGTGCAAACAACCTATAGCTTTTTTGAATCTTTAAAAAAAGCAGCTAATCTACAGGATAACAGAAGTAAAATTTATTAATAAAAATTTATAGTTATTTGAGCCGGGCATTAGCCCGGCTTTTTTATGTGATAAACATTTTCGGCTATCGAAAACCGTAATAAACAAATACAAACTTATAAATGTTATTTTTGTACCAATGGAAGAAATATTTATAAATAAGGTAAGCGAAAGTGGAATAGTATCCTTAAACCTAGAGGATTATTATCCGAAGGAAGAAATTGCCCTGTTTGATATGAAAGATTATTTGTTTATGGGGTTAATACTAAAAGAAAAGGATTTTAGGGAAAACCTTAAAAACCTAGACCTTACAATTTATAGCAATAAAATAGTAGCTGTAACCTGCAGCGCCGATGCGGTTATACCTATGTGGGCATATATGCTGGCAGTAAGCTATATACAACCGGTTGCCAAAGAAGTTGCTTTTGGCACAGCCGAAGAAGTAAAAAAAGCATTGCTTTTAAAAAATATTGCGCAATTGCCAGTGGCAGAATTTGCCGATAAACGAGTGGTGATAAAAGGTTGCGGAGAAGTTCCGGTTGGCGAAGCGGCATATTTACAGGCCACTCAATTACTACGGCCCGTTGTTAAAAGCATTATGTACGGAGAACCCTGCAGCACGGTGCCAATTTATAAAAGAAAGTAATTAATTTCTCTCATCGGCTTTATTTTTTATCTTCACCTTCTATAGTCCATTTCATTTTTTTATTAATGATTGAAGCGATATTAAAAGGTTTTGCTGTTAGCCTGCTGTTGATATTTACGGTAGGGCCGGTAATATTTACCATCATAAAGCAAAGCATCAATAATGGCCGGGCAGGCGGCCTCAGTTTTGTTGCCGGCGTTTGGCTGAGCGATTTGGTGCTGGTTATATTAAGCAATGTATTTACAGAGGTACTGACACACTTGTTAGATTTTAAAAAAACAATTGGTTTAACTGGCAGTTTTATTTTAATTGGCCTTGGTATATATTACCTGCTTTTTAAAAAAACACATCTTAAAGAAGATGAAAACAAAATAGTTATTACCGCCGGAACACATGCAAGGCTGGTAGCTTCAGGTTTTTTTATAAATGCGCTCAACCCCCTGTTAATGTTTTTTTGGCTAACCACCGCAACAGCGCTTGCGGCAACACACACCGTTAACCAGCGTATTATTATTTTTGCTACCTGTCTTATTTTGAACGGCGCTTCCGATATTTTAAAAGTTGTTTTGGCAGAAAAACTCCGGACCAAGCTTAATACTAAAAACGTTTCGCTTATCAATAAAATATTGGGATTAATATTGATAATATTTGGCGTTATATTAATTGTGGGCGTTTTTTATTCAAATGCAAAACATTAACGAATCAAATTCTTTTTTGTCGCCACTTGTATTTATTTTACAGTATGAAGCTAACCCTTTTGCTTATTTCCCTTCTTCTTGGTCAGCACCTTTTTAGCCAGTCGGCCGACTTTATTTTATTCAAAAAAAACCATAAAACCATCGGGACTTATTATGCCGGAAACAATATTAATTTTACCAATGACAAGGGCAGTTATATAGAGGCATTGATTACAAAAATACAGCACGACACTTTGTATTTGCGTCAATTTGTAGTGCAACAGGTGCCTACAACATTGGGTGTTTATATACTCGACACGGTTTCCAGTTATCATTATCAATACCATTACAATCAAATAAAAGCTATTGGCAAAACAGGCCGCAGGTTTAGTGCAACTACCAGCGGCGCAGTATTGATGGGGGGCGGCGCTTTGCTTGCTGTTGCCAGTGGAGTAGTTTACCTGGTGGACAGGGAAAAATTTAGCCCCCAGTTAATGATTGCTTCTATTGCTTTGGCGGGTATTGGATATTTGATGTACAGGCTGGGGGATAAAGGAATGGTGATTGGAAAAAAATATTCACTGGTATATGTTGATGTCACTAATAATAAAAAAGGGTAAGCTATATATTGCATAAAAATTAAGCGTTTATCCTATGCAAAAAGCCGGCGCATTATTAAAAAAGTTTTTTTGTGGCTTTTTATTTTACAATTTGTTTATATCATTTTCTGTAAATGGATAAACCCTCCCATTACACTTATACAAACAGCCAGCCTTTTACAGGGTTATGGATTAAGCCGGGATTACATCAGCATTGATGAAATGAGCCCCAATATAAAGCTGGCAGTAATGGCCAGTGAAGACCAGCTATTTCCCGATCACAATGGTTTTGATATAAAGGCCATAAAGATGGCCATGAAATATAATAAAAAACACACCAATAAGGTAAGGGGAGCCAGCACCATCAGCCAGCAGGTAGCAAAAAATGTTTTTTTATGGCAGGGTAGAAGCATGTTTAGAAAAGGCCTTGAAATATATTTTACTTTTATGATTGAAAAACTATGGAGTAAAAAAAGAATTTTAGAAATGTACCTGAATGTGGCAGAAATGGGCAAAGGGGTTTTTGGTGTTCAGGCAGCATCAAAAGCATATTTTAATAAAGATGCCAAAAATCTTAGCCGGGCAGAAGCGGCCATGATAGCGGCAACATTGCCCAACCCTAAAGTATACACTATAAAACCATTAAGCAATTATGTTGCCTATCGCTATAACTATATTTTGCACCAGATGAATAACCTTGAAGGCGATGAAAATATAGATGAGTTGATAAAATAATTTTCGGCTTAAAATCCCATTGCACGAATTTTTAAACACGAATTAGAAATTAGAAATGCTGTGGCAAAGTATAATCAATACGGCAATAATTTACCTCTTTAAAATTTTCCTAACCTCATCAAAAATTCTTTATAAAGATGTTGATGTTTTATTCGAAATTTGCAACATGAATTTTAGAAACTTTAAAATGATTGGCTACGTTGTTTACGGACGTGGCGCTTTCAACCAACTGGACGAAATACTGCAACCCAACCGAAAGGGCGAAGCGCCCATGATTTTTTTAGTGGATGATTTCTTTGAGGGCAAGCCACTAGCCGGCAGGGTGCCTTTACGCGGCAAAGACAAAATTATTTTTGTTGATGTTACCTACGAGCCCAAAACAACCTATGTAGATAAACTGGCCAGTCAGCTAAAAGAAGAATTTGGAACAGTAAGTGGTATAATAGGCATTGGCGGTGGTTCTGCAATGGACCTGGCAAAAGCGGTTTCGTTAATGATGAATAACCCCGGCAGCAGCGCCGATTACCAGGGATGGGATTTGGTAAAAAAGCCGGGCGTATATAAAGCGGGTATACCTACGCTTAGCGGTACTGGTGCAGAAGTAAGCCGTACCACTGTATTAACGGGGCCAACAAAAAAACTGGGTATGAACTCAGATTTCACGCCATTCGATCAGATAGTTCTGGACCCTGAATTAACAGCCAGCGCACCTGCCAACCAACGCTTTTATACCGGCATGGATTGTTATATCCATTGTATTGAAAGCCTTACCGGCACTTACTTAAACGAGTTCAGCAAAAGTTATGGCGAAAAGGCTTTGCAGCTATGCAGGGAAGTATATGTAAATAAAGACAGGTGGGATGCAGACAGCGACGATAAACTAATGATGGCTTCTTATGCCGGCGGAATGAGCATTGCCTACAGCCAGGTTGGGGTAGCCCATGCCGTTAGTTATGGCTTAAGTTATTTGTTGGGCACAAAGCATGGTATCGGCAACTGTATTGTTTTTGATCATCTGCAGGACTATTATCCTGAAGGCGTAAAAGAATTTAAATACATGGTAGAAAAAAACCAAATAGACATACCAGAAAATATCTGCGCCAATTTAACCGACGGCGAGTTTGATAAAATGATCGATGTATCACTTGGCATGAAACCGCTTTGGGAAAATGCCCTTGGTAAAAATTGGGAGCAACAAATAACCCGAGCAACACTTAGGGAATTATACGAAAAATTATAGTCAGCAAGAAGGAGTTAATAGTCCCTTTTTTTATTGTATGTATGGTATTACTATGTTTAGTTTTAAAGTATAGGAATTATAAAAATCTAAATTGCTTCAGAATCGTAAAATACCTTTACCCCCTATCAAAATTTTGTAAGTGAAAAAGAGCATTTTAACCGGTATTTTATGTTGTTTAGTTTTTACTGGCTTTGCACAGGAAAAAACAGCGAAATCAAAAATAACAGGTAAGGTGATGGATTCCTTAACCAAACGGCCTCTTGAATATGCTACCATTAGTTTGATTAAACCGGGCGAAAAAAAGTCCATTAACGGATCAACTACAAAACAGGATGGAAGTTTTACTGTAACAGATGTAGCTACGGGCGTATTTTCTGTAATAATAGAATCCATTGGCTACAACGCTTTTACCATCAATAATATCAGTGTGCAGCAGGATCATGCAGTGATTGACCTGAAAAATATTTTGCTGATAAAAAAAGAGAAGGACCTGCAAAATGTTACCGTTACCTCCACAACAAAATTAATTGAAGACAAAATTGATAAACTTGTTTTTAATGCAGAAAAAGATATTACTTCTCAATCGGGGGTAGCAACAGATGTATTGAAAAAAGTGCCACAGGTTTCTGTAGATGTGGACGGAAATGTAGAGCTGGCAGGCAGTTCATCCATACGCTTTTTAATAAACGGAAAACCATCCACCGCTTTTGGCAGCAGTATCAACGATGTGCTGCAATCTATACCCGCCAGCCAGATAAAAAGTATTGAAGTGATCACCAACCCCGGTGCAAAATATGATGCACAGGGCCTGGGCGGAATCATTAATATTATACTAAAGAAAAGTACCGTAAAAGGCATTAATGGAAATGTTTCATTAACTGCGGGAACAAGAAATGAAAATGGTTCTTTTAATTTTAATGCACGCAAGGGCAGTTTTGGGATGAATGCATTTTTTAGCGGCAATGCACGACTTGCCGCAAATACACCAACTCAATATCATCGGCTTTCATCTGATACTGTTTCAAAAACAGTGGTGTCGTTACAGCAGGATGGATCAAATGATTTTAAACGTCACGGTTTTCAATCCGGTGTAGGTTTTGACTATTCCTTTAAAGAAAAAAATAATTTTTCCGGATCTTTTGCTTTTAACAATTTTGGCAATAGCGGTTATGGGCTTGTCGACCAATCGTTATTGGTATTTGATTCATTAAAGCCGCCGAATACACTTTCATCAACCCATACTGTCAACAATAACAATAACTCATTTACCAACAATAACATAGACGCAGCTTTAAATTATAAAAGAACCTTTGCAAAAGAAGACCAGGAATTGGAAATTGGCGTAAACGCCAGCTTTGGAAATGTTAATAATGCAGCAGCAAATACTCAACTGTTGCAGCCGCAGGATTCATTGATATATGGTACCAATAATATAAACCCCGGCAAGGAAAAACAAATAGAAATAGCTGTTGACTATACCCAACCTGTAGCAAAAGATATTAAGCTGGGTTTTGGCGGTAAATTAAATTTTTATGATGTAAAAAGTTCTTCGGATGTGTTAGGTTACCAACCTGCGTATAATAAATATTTATTTGATTCTGCCTTATCAAATTATCTTGATTATAACCAAAAAGTATATGCGTTGTACGCAGAGCTTAGTTTTCCGGTGGCTAAACTTTTTGATGCTAAAATCGGTAGCCGTTATGAGCGTACGGAGATCAATTCATTTTTTTCAAATGCGCAAGCGCAAGAAAGCACGCCCGGTTATAATACTTTTGTTCCATCCCTGTTTTTTTTAAAAAAGCTGAACGACAAAGAAACACTAAAACTGAGCTATTCAAAAAGAATAGAAAGGCCCGAGTACCGCGACCTTAATCCGTATATAAATTTTAGCGATCCCAATAATATTACTACGGGTAACCCTTACTTAAAGCCTGAGATCGGTAACCGTTTAGAACTAAGTTATAACCGAAGCCTGGGTAAGGAAGGATCGTTTTCCGCAACATTATTTTACAGGGCAAACCATGATGATATACAACCCTTTGTTGTTTATTATCCTTCATTACAAATAGGTGATTCAACCTATACAAATGTTTCTGTAACCACAAGGGAGAATATAGGGGTAGAAAAAAATATGGGCACTAATCTTTTTGCTGACCTTCATTTCAACACTAAATTAGATGTGCGCAGTAATGTGAGCTTTTTTTACAGGCATACCATCAATGCAATTGATGCGGGCTACAATTCTAATAGCTTTAATTACCGGTTTAATATAAATGCCAGTTATCAATTTAGCAATACTTTGGTGGCAGAATTCTTTGGCAATTTTAATTCTGCACGCCACGAAGCACAGGGAACCTATCCGTCATTTATTTCTTACAGTACCGCTATACGCAAACAGTTCTGGAACAAAAAAGGGAGCATTGCACTCAGTGGAATTAATGCTTTCAGTAAATATGTAACACAGCAAACAACATTATCAGGCCCTAATTTTATTGTAAACAGTACCCGCAAAATTCCTTTCAGATCTATTGCACTTAATTTTACCTGGAAGTTTGGTAAACTAACATTTAAAAAGGAGAAAGAAGAAAATAACAGTAATTTAAATGCACCGGCAGAAAATTAATTATTGCGATATAAAGATGAAACACGCATTTGTATTTTACAAATTTTTACTCTTACAAATGTTGCACTTACTATCCCGGTGCCAAAATAAAAACGCCTTAAAATTTTAATAAAAATTCTTTTTTTATACATCCAGTATAAAATTAGCCACATAAATAACAAGGCCAAGCCACCACTTACTAATGTTGCATATGGGGTGCCAAACAAATGATCGTATTGTTTACCAAGGTGGATGTACAAACTTTTTTTGATAAACGACAGAATGCCGCCATCTGCTATACAGTAAGCAGCAATAGAATTGGCACCAATCACCGCCAGGAAAAATGACCAGCGCTTGTAACCTTTTACATCTATTACCAGGTAAAAATGTGAGCATTAAGAAGCAGATGCCACCGATAAAGATAGTCCATGCGGGTGTCCATATCCGTTTTACAATGGGATTAATACCGGTAATGTGCAGTAAAAAACCAAGGGCCAATAAACTCACTCCGGCAATAAAAAAATATTGTATTTTTTTGTTGGCCGTTTTATCAGCATGTAAAACATTACCCGCCATCTGCCCCAGCAGCATGGTTCCCTGTGTGAGAATAAAGCTTAGCGTAGCATAGCCGCCTTCGTTGAATTGAAAAATTTTTTCTCTCGGAAACAGGTTTAAAAACCATCTGTCAAAGGCCCATGCAAGGTTGGTATTTTTATTCCAATGTGCCGCAAAACCCTGTAAGTTGTTTGGCCAGTCTGCAGTAATACCCGTTGTGCTGTAATCAAAATCAGCAGCAGGCAATGGGTATACAGCAAAGGCCAGCCCATAACCCACCAGCAAAATAATTAATGCGGCTACCTGTATCCGTTTTGGACAAGACCCAGCAATACTAAAAAAGTATAGCCAAGACCAATTTGTGTAAGCGTATCTTCAAAAGTAAAATAGGTTTGGGTAGAATAATTGGAACGCAAAAAAATGCCAATGCAGATAAGTATCAGCGAACGTTTAATGCTGTGTAACAGAATCGCAGATGTAGAGGCGCCTTTCATTTTTCTTCCGGAAATAGAAAAAGTCAGTACCACACCAACAAGGAATGTGAAGGAAGGTTAAATCATATCGTGTAACGATAACCAGACCCATGGTACATGGCTTTGATTAAAAGATAATAGCTGCCAGAAAGGGCTGTCGGGTAAGGCATCTGCTACTTTTGAAAAAGAAAGTACTTCACCATCATCAGCAACATAACAAAACCACGGTACACATCTACAGAAACTACCCGCTGTGCTAATCCAGTATTATTTAATTCAGTTGAAACATTGGAAGAAAATAAATTTTTCATATAGCTGTATTAGATACCTGAATATAAATCTTTCCGGATTATAACAAAAGGTTTGACGTAATTATTTTATTTTGGTGATGAAATTATCAACAGATGCGGGCTAATAAATTTAATAAAGTACCCATAATTCTTTAAAGCCACACCAATAAAAAACGTCTTAACGCCTAAACGGCAAAACATTTTTAAAAAAGAAGGAGTAATTTTACAGTATGGATTTAGTAACCGTTAAATCATTCGACAGCTATTTTTTAGCCAATATTATTTTGGGCCGCCTGCAATCAGAGGGCATTGAATGTTACTTAAAAGATGAAGTGACTGTTACTATGGATCCTATTTTAGCCAACGCGATCGGCGGTATAAAACTGGTAGTTAAAAAAGAAAATGCAGCGTGGGTACGAACTATTTTAAGAGGCTATGAAGAAGAATATATAAATGCAGCAACCTGTCCACAATGCAGGGCCCACCAGTTTAATTATATTGCCAAACCCGGTGTACCAAACTTTTTGACTGCTATATTAACAACTATATTTGGCAGCTATGCGGTAGCCCCTGAATATGTATATCAATGTGGTAATTGTGGTTACGAAACTGAACGCCTGCCCAATTTTAACAGCAATACAACCGAAGCAGAACAGGTATAAATTTTACTGCTGCTGCTGCTGTACCATTTCAACATACTTCCTGTACGAATTATTAATGGAACCGTCTTCGTTTATTTTAACCGTAACTACCTGGGGCATTAAAACAGCAGCAACCTGGTTGGCTATCAGGCCATCTTCCGATACAGAAACACCTACTTCCAGGGTTTGCTTGGCGGTTCCTTTATAAGTGCCTTTTACGGGTGAGCAGTCGCTGAAATTACGGCCAATAGCAAGCCTTACATGCCGGTCGTTTACAATACAGTTATTGGTTGGGTCAAGACCCAGCCAGCCATAAAAAGGAATGTAGGCTTCTACCCATGCATGCGTGGCACCTTCGCCACGAAGGTTATTATCGTGCGGACATACATAGCCGCTTACATACCTTGCCGGAACACCCAGCAGGCGCAACATCACCATCAGTATATGAGCAAAATCCTGGCATACACCAGCCCTTAATTTCCATATTTCATCTAGTGTGGTTTCTACGCTGGTGATGCCTTTTATGTATTGAAAATTTTGATACACATACTCGTTTAACTGTTGTATCGCAACATACACCGATACGGATTTATAAAAACCTGCATCAGCAATTTTTTTTACCTCGCCCAGTGCCAAAAAACTTTCCTGCTTTAAAAAATCAATAAAGGGCACAACATACCTTATCTGGTACAAATGGCTCCACTGCTCTTCAATAGCTGCATCATCTGGCGGAAAATTTTTTGATTTGGTAACAATGGCAATAGTTGAATCTATACGCAAGGATGTATGTGGGGCAATGTTCATAAAAGACCCTGTTTCATTGCCATAATAATCTTTAAATATTTCTACCATGGGCTCGCCTGTAATATTTAACTGCTGGCTTTGCACTTCCTGGTTTTCGTCTTTAACAGGAAATAACATTACCTGGTTGGCGCTGTCACGTACCGGTTCGGGATAAGTATATTGGGTAATATGGTGTATAATAAATCGCGGCATAATTTTTTGATTGTGTTATGTATGTGCAAAATAGTTTTGGTTCAATGTGTCTGCAATGGTAAACAAACTGTTTTTTGTTTCATTTAAAAACAGGTGCAGACCTTCTTCGATAATTGAATCGGGTGTGGTAAATTTTACTTTACTTTTTAGTTTCCCAATCATAAAATCTATCTGATTGAAATCAGGTGTATTACGCTCATTTTTTACCCTTTCAAAATAGCGGTGCAACCTGTTGATAGAATAAATAACAGAACGCGGAAACTGGTCATTTAAAACAACCTGGCCCATAACATTCCTTGCTTCAAAACCACCACGGTAAGTCTTTAAATATAATTCGTACCCGGAAATGGACATCAGCAGATACTTCCAGTAAGTGGTATCTTTTGTTTCACCCAGGTCATAATTAACATCACTGAATTTTACATCCAGTATACCGGCCGATTGTATGGCCCTTTCAAGATATTTACCAATATTGATAAAAGAGTTCCCTTCGCCCCTTGCCATTGTAATATCAGTGGTGCCAAAATATAAAACGCCATATTTGATAAGCATATCTAAAATAGTAACAGGGTCTTCCTTTTGCAACCAGTCTGTCAAAGCTTCCTGCCTAACGCCATGGTAAAAATCATTTAAACATTGCCACATTTCTTTGGTGATATGGTCCTGTACACTTCGCCCATTTTCCCTGGCAAGGGTTACCATATTTAAAACCGAGTTGGGGTTATCCTTTCCAATAACCATGTATTGTAAAATGGCCCTGGTATCATGTGCCAGGGCATTGGCTTCTTCCTCATTTAGAAAGGTAAAAATTTTCAGCACTGGTTTCCACGAAAAAGCCTGTACATCATCCTGCGAAGATGCATAATTAATTTTGAGCATCCGTAAAATACCATCCGTTCTTTCCATATAACGGCTCATCCAGTATAAACTATTTGCAACTCTACTTAGCATAAGTAATTGTACAGCCCCCTGCCCCCAAAGGGGGGTCTAAGAAAGCTCTTTTTATTTTGGTGATAAAATCAAATTACGCAAACTCTATGCATGTAAATAATATAACGAATTGCTAAGCACCTAAATCCCCCCTTCGGGGGGTGGGGGGGCTAATACCCATGTATCCTTGCTTCCACCACCCTGCGATGAATTAACAATCAACGACCCTTCTCTTAATGCAACCCTTGTTAAACCGCCCGGCACAATTTCAATACCACCAGGCCCGCATAAAGCGTAAGGCCTTAAATCAATTCTCCTGGGTTGTAATTTACCATCCAGGTAACAGGGTGCCGATGATAAGCTAATAATAGGTTGTGCAATAAACTGCCTTGGATCCAGCAACACTTCGGCTTTATAATTGGTGATTTCTTCTTCTGTTGCCGCACTTCCCATCAACATGCCATAGCCACCACTTTCATTGGTTTTCTTTATCACCATTTTATGGATATTGTTAAATACATGTTCACGCTCCTCATCTTTGCCTAACTGGTAGGTAGGTACATTTTTTAATATCGGCTCCTCGTTGAGGTAATACCGTATCATGGCAGGCACAAAAGTATAAATGGCCTTATCGTCTGCAACGCCATTTCCCACTGCATTTACAATGGCTACATTACCTTTTCGGTAGGCGCTCATTATTCCGGCCACACCCAACCTGCTGCGTGCATCAAAAACAAGAGGGTCTAAAAAATCGTCATCCACCCTTCTGTAAATAACATCTACCTGCTGCAGGCCCGATGTTGTTTTCATAAATACTTTATGATTATCTACGACAAGGTCACTTCCTTCAACCAGCTCGACACCCATTAATCTTGCAAGGGTAGTATGTTCAAAATAGGCAGAATTATAAATGCCCGGGGTAAGCAATACAATCGTAGGATTTTTATTTTGTCTTGGTGAAAGTGATACCAGGTTCCTGTGCAGTATCGTTGGGTATTCTGTTACGCTGCGTACATTATTTTGCGGCAGCAAATCAGGAAAAATGCGCTTCGTAATTTCCCTGTTCTCCAGCATGTAACTAACACCGCTGGGTGTACGCAGGTTATCTTCCAATATATAAAACGAACCGTCATTATTACGGATAATGTCAATGCCGGATATATGGATGTAAATATCGTACGGCACCGGAAAATTATGCATTTCCCGCAGGTAATGAGGACAGCTATAAATCATCTCGGCAGGCATTACGCCGTCTTTAATAATAAACTGGTTACTGTAAATATCTTTTAAAAACAGGTTAAGGGCTCTCAGCCTTTGCTTGATGCCTTTTTCAATAAAATCCCATTCTGCTGCGGTAATAATACGCGGAATAATATCAAAGGGAAATATCTTTTCAATGCCTTCGCCGCTGCTGTAAACAGTAAAAGTTACGCCCTGGCTCATAAAAAGCCTTTTGGCCAGTTCTTCTTTTTTATTGAGTTCTTCTACGGAGAGCTGCTGCATAAATTCTACAGCATTTTTATATTGTTCCCTAACAGCATGGTCGCCGTGCATTTCATCCCAGGTATTTGCATCTACTAAATAGGATTGCAGCAGTTCACTTGTTTGCATAAAAATCGTTTAAAGATTAGCTGGCATGCCCATCATCAAAACCGATTATAGTCAAATATAATGCATACTTATTGTTTTTGATACGGTCTCAAAAATATTCCCTGTAACTTTATTACCCTTAATTTTAATAGATGACAAAAATTGCAATGATACCGGCCCGTTATGCTGCCACCCGTTTTCCTGCCAAACTGATGCAGTTGCTGGGTAACAAAACAGTTATCAGGCACACTTACGACAATACAATTGCTACAGGTTTATTTGACGAGGTAATAGTGGTTACAGACAGTGATATTATTTATAGTGAAATTGTACAACACGGCGGAAAAGCCATGATGAGCATTAAACAACACGAAAGTGGCAGCGACCGTATAGCAGAGACTGTGGCAACAATGGAGGTGGACATTGTAGTAAATGTACAGGGCGACGAACCTTTTGTACAAAAAGAACCTCTGGAAAAATTATTGCAGGTTTTTGAAGGAGAGGCCGGAAAAGCAATACAGGTTGCCTCATTGATGCAGGTGTTAAAGAAGCAACAGCTTATTAACGACCCTAACTACGTAAAAGTTGTGGTGGATAAAAATATGAATGCCCTGCTTTTTAGCAGGAGTGTAATCCCTTATCACCGGGACCAGCAAATAACGCCGGTCTACTATGAACATATTGGGGTATATGCTTTTCGCAAACAGGCGCTGATGAATTTTACCAACTGGGCAATAACACCATTAGAAGCAGCAGAAAAAATTGAATGCCTCCGTTATCTTGAAAATGGCATAAGTATAAAAATGATTGTTACCCAATACATGGGTGTAGAAATCGATACCCAGGAAGATTTGATAAGAGCTGCAAAATTGTTGTAAAGCAATTGAATTGAATGGTTGATTTATAAGCTCTTTATAGTCTTCCAAACCTCTTCAGCCACAGGAACCCCTTTTTCCATATTTTCTTTTCGGGTCATCAATACGCGTTCGCCGGGGTAGATTATTTTTTTACCCGGCTCAACAGGAATGGATTGATGATAGTCATCAATAATTTGTTGAAGTACCAGGTCGATTAATTTAAAATTACCCAATGCTTTTGTATCAATTGCAATAAAAATTTGCGAAAGGCCAAACTCTGATTCCCGTTTGCTAATACCATTCACTGCATTTCCTGCGGATAATAATGCTGCAAGCATATCTAATAAAAGTGATAAACCTGCTCCCTTCCAGTAACCCATCGGCAGGGCTTTTTTTGACTCCATTATTTCATTGGGGTCGGTAGTTGTTTTTCCTTCTTTATTATACCCTCCGGCAACTGTTAGTTGTTCATTTTTTAATGTTGCCATTTCTATTGCGCCAAAAGAATATTGCGACATTGCCATATCCAGCACAATTGCTTCACCTGCATAAGGTATTGCTATCACCAGCGGGTTATTGCCAAGCCTGTTGTCTGTTGCATTCCATGCAGGCATATTGGCAATGGTATTTGACCAGCCGATAAAAACAAAACCTTTCTTTGCAGCTTTCCATCCATATAAACCACCACGCATCCAGTGATTGGTGTTGCCAAGTGCCACACAGCCTATTCCGTTTTTTGCAGCAAGTGCCATTGCTCTTTCTGTTGCATGTAATGCGTTTAGCGGTCCCGGCCCCAGGTTCCCGTTCCATTGCTCAATTGCACCAAAACGGGAAATCTTTTCCGGTACAGCATCCGGCAACACCAACTTATTTTTTATATATTCAATAAATTTAGAAAACCTGTTTACGCCATGTGAGTAAACCCCGTCAATACTATTAGTCGTAAATACTTCTGCGCAGGCAGTTGCTTTTTCTTTGGTAAATCCATTAGCGATGAGGATCCGAAAAAATTCTGCCGCCATCTCATCTGGATTTATTTTTACAAATACTGCAGCATTTTCATTCATAAAAGGAGGTTTAATTGAAGCAAATACAAATAGGCCTAAGAATTTACTTCATAGAACGAACCAACAAAAATAACGGCGTTAAATTAACGGACAAGGTTTACATATTCTGAAGAAGCCTTGTTATTTTTCAAAAACCTTTGCCAATCTTCCAGCATTTTTCCTTTAAGCACCCGGGGAAATTTGTGCTGGCCGCCCACCTTACCTTTTGAGCGCATAAACTCCATAAAAATATTTTCAGAAAGAATGGTTACTCTAACATCTTTTAATGAATGCATTCTTTCTACTTCATAATCGTCATTGATTTCTTTTAATTTTTCGTCTATGCGCAAACGTAATACATCTTTATCAACGGCATCATCGGTAGCAATATACCAGTGGTGGGCAAAAAAGTTTCCATATGGCACACCCGCCACTGTAAACTCCGGTATGGAAATATTCAGCTCTTCACTTACCATTTCTATGGCTTTGTTCATATTATCAACACTTAAATGTTCTCCTGTCAAACTTAAAAAATGCCTGGTTCTGCCGGTTATAATAATTTCACTTCTTTCCTTATCAATTAATTTTATTGTATCGCCAATGGCATAGCGCCATGCTCCGGCATTAGTGCTTATCAATACAGCGTAATCTTTATTTTCTTCAATTTCATGTATCATATACACATCAGGTTTTTCTGTCATATTCCCTTCGCTGTCAAAATTATCATCATCAAAAGGTACAAATTCAAAAAAAATATTGTTGTTTAATACCAGGTGCATACCTGTTGCATCCTGGCGGTTTTGATAAGCCAAAAAACCTTCACTGGCCAGGTAGGTTTCAATATAAGTTATGGGCTTGCCCAACAGTTTTTTAAACCCTTTTTTATAGGGTTCCAATGCTACACCACCATGTACATAAAAAGCAAGATTGGGCCATATTTCATGAATGTTATTTACTTTGTAACGCTCAATTATTTTTTCCATACACAATTGAAGCCAGGCCGGCATCCCTACAATAAAACCAATATCCCAGTCAGGGGCATTGTCAACAATCTCTTCTAATTTTTTAGCCCAGTCTTTTACCTTTGCAATTTTTTTACCGGGTTTATACAGGCCCAAACCCTGCACCCAAAAAGGGATTTTCCTTTGCTGGATACCACTTAAGTCTCCTGCATAATAAGTAGCTCCTTTTTGTAATTGTGTGCTGCCACCAAGTAATAGCCAACCCTTTCCTATGGCACTTTTTGGTACATCTTCATATTTTGCAAGGCTTAATAATTGTTTAAGGCTGGTAATATTATTGCTGCGTATTAGCTCTTTTGTGATGGGGATGTATTTACTGGCAGCTTCGCTTGTTCCGCTGCTTAATGCAAAATATTTTACAATGCCCGGCCAGCATACATCAGGTATTCCCTCTACTGACTTGTGCCACCATTCCCGGTAAAGTTTGCTATAATTATACGCGGGAACCAGCTGCTGAAATTTTTTCCCAATGTGGTGGCTCATCAATATTTCGTCAAACTTATATGCCTGTCCAAATTGAGTAAATCTTGCGAAACGCAATAATTTTTTAAGCACTTTTAATTGTTGCCGCCTGGGATCGCTCACAGGAAGGTTCAAAGCCCTTAAAATACTTTTAGGAAGTTTTAAATCAATAATTGCCATTCACCCTTGATTAACGTTAACAAATTTACTGCTTACGATTGGCTTATGGTTATCATTTTACAAACTGAAAAATGGAAGTATATTTTGAATTTTTACATTGAAGCAATAACAGGATTTGCGATGTTTAAATACGTACTTATAAAAACTGGTTTATATTATTTTTAATATGATTGAGGAACCATCAATTTGCAGTACGTTTGTATACACTAAATTTAAAAAAATGAAAAAACTTTTTGTTTCGTTTTTACTTTCTGTTTGCCTGTTAAAAGCCAGTGCAGATGAAGGTATGTGGCTACCCATGTTATTGGGTCAGCAGGTATATAATGATATGGTAAAAAAAGGGTTAAAATTAACCAAGGACCAGCTTTATTCTGTTAACAAATCATCTCTTAAAGATGCTATTTTAATTTTTGGCGGTGGGTGTACCGGCGAAATTGTAAGCAGCGAAGGATTGATTTTTACCAATCATCATTGCGGCTACGAGGCCATTGCGGGTGCAAGTACTGTAGAGCATAATTATCTGCAGGATGGGTTTTATGCATACACAAAAGACCAGGAAATAAAAAGCCAGATAACTGTTCAGTTCTTAGACAGGATTGTTGATGTAACACAGGAAATAGAAGCGGCCGTAAAAGGGCTGTCATGGGCAGACAGGGTAGCAAAAATACCTGAGGTGTATAAATCGATTACAGATAAAGTGGTAGATAAAGAAAACGGATTGGCCGGCAGGGTATACAGTATGTTTAAAGGAAACCAATACCTGATGTACGTATATAAAACATACCGGGATATACGCCTCGTAGGGGCTCCTCCTGAAAGCGTAGGTAAATTTGGAGGTGATACCGATAACTGGGAATGGCCACGCCACACAGGTGATTTTTCTATCTTTAGGGTGTATGCCACAAAGGATGGTAAACCGGCCGATTATAGTAAAGACAACCAACCCCTAAAACCAAAATACTTTTTACCTGTTAGCATTAAAGGAATTAAAGATGGTGATTTTGCGATGATATATGGTTACCCCGGAGGTACTAACCGTTATGAAACCAGCTATGGAATTAAACTAAAAACCGAAATTGAAAATCCTTCACTGGTTGCTTTAAGGGACGCCCGTTTAAAGATCATGCTGGAGGAAATGAAAAAAGACCCTTCGGTAAAATTGAAGTTGTCGAGCAATTATGCCAACATAGCCAATTACTGGAAATTTTTTGATGGCGAAACAAAGCAGTTGTACAAGTACCAGGTTTATGAACAAAAACAGGGTTATGAAAAAAACTTTGCTGCATGGGCCAAAGGCAAACCAGAATACGAAAATATTTTTAAAGAATATGAAAAAAATTACATCGCCTGGACGCCTTATAGCAAACACCGGCAATACATCAATGAAGGTATAGCAGGGTCTTCACTGGCAGGCTTTGCAGCTGGTTTAATCGGGCTGGAAACAAATTTGGTAAAAACGGGGATACCGCCTGCAGATATAAAAAAATCAGTTGATGCGGCTACAGAAAACAGGAAGGCTTTTTTAGCAGCAGAAGATATACTGAGTGATGAAAAAATACTGGCGCTTACTGCCATGATGTTTTACAACGATATAGACAAAAGCCAGCACCCTGTTGGATTTTACGAAGGTATTAAAGCAACTTATGGTGATTTAAAAGAAGAGCAAACTTATAAAAAATGGGCTAAAGATGTATTTGCCAATACAATGCTGTTAGACGAAACAAAATGGGCTGCTTTTATTGCCAACCCCAATGCTACTGTATTACAGGCCGACCCGGCTTTTGCTTATGCTTCTGCATTTATAAAAAATTATAATCTTAAATATGCTCCCTTATCTTCTGCCTTTGCAATAAAAAATGCAGAATTAGGCAGAAACTACCTGAAAGGCGTTATGGAAATGAACCCTGCAGCAGCAGCTAAAATGTACCCTGATGCAAACTTTAGTATGAGGGTAAGTTATGGTAATGTAAAAAGCTACAATCCACGGGATGCGGTGCACTATGATTATGTAACAACCGGAAAAGGAATTTTGGAAAAATACAAAGCAGGCGATTACGAATTTGACCTTCCTGTAAAACAAATTGACCTGTTTAAGAAAAAAGATTTCGGTCAGTATATTGATAAGGGAAGAAATGACCTGGTAATAAATTTTATTACAACCAATGATATTACCGGTGGTAATAGCGGCAGCCCTGTAATAGATGGCAATGGTAATTTAATAGGCCTTGCTTTTGATGGTAATTATGAAGCATTAAGCCATAAAATTGCGTTTGATAAAGACCTTAACCGGACTATTTGTGTTGATGTACGTTATGTGTTATGGTGCATTGATAAATTGGGCGGGGCAAAAAATATCATCAACGAATTAAAGTTGGTTAAATAAAAAAAATTTTTCAAAAACCGTAGTCTGAAAAACTACGGTTTTATTTTGCTGTTTAAACAATCAGGCACGATAACTGTTTATATTTAACACTTAAAAAACTATACAATGAAATACAGTCATTTACTTTTAACTGCCTTTTTTATGAGTTCAATACTTACTCTAACAGCCCAGAATATTGCTTCTATAAAAACAGAAGAAGTAACCTATACTTCGGGCGGTACAACACTGAAAAGTTATGTTGCTTATAACGGCAATCAAAAAGGAAAAAGGCCCGCTATAATTGTGGTACCAGAGTGGTGGGGTAATAATGATTATTCGAAAATGAGGGCCCGCAAATTGGCTGAGCTGGGTTATATCGCTATTGCAGTAGACATGTATGGAGATGATAAAATAGCTGCAAATCCAGCACAGGCACAGGAATATGCCACACCTTTTTACAAAGATCCTCAATTAGGTAAGGAAAGAATTGAAGCAGCTGTAAATAAATTAAAAGAATACCAGCAAACTGATGCCAGTAAAATGGCTGCGATTGGTTATTGTTTTGGAGGCTCAATGGTGTTGAATGCTGCAAAAATGGGAATGGATTTTAAAGGTGTAGTAAGCTTTCATGGAGGATTGGCTACAGTTCCTGCTACAGCGGGATCTACCAAGGCAAAAATTTTAGTTTGCCATGGTGGTGCAGATAAATTTGTCAACGAAGCAGATATAAAGAATTTTAAAAGCAATCTTGATTCTTTAAAAGTTCCTTATACTTTTATTGTATATCCTAACGCAACCCATGCATTTACCAATCCAGATGCTACGGCGAATGGAAAAAAGTTTAACATGCCAATAGAATACAATGAGGCATCAGATAAAAAATCATGGAATGATATGAAAGAATTTTTTGCAACAATATTTTAATGCCAGCTCCCTTTCGTTTTAATACCTTAAAAATGGCAGATGATTTACAAATAAGTACAGGAACCAAAGAGGAAATGTACGAAACAATAATGCCGCAAATAAAAGCATTAATAGAAGGTGAGCCGGATTTGATTGCCAACCTTGCAAATATTGCCGGGGCTTTAAAAGAACAGTTCGGCTGGTTTTGGGTAGGATTTTATCTTGTAAAAAATAATGAGCTGGTGTTAGGCCCCTTCCAGGGGCCGGTAGCCTGCACCCGAATACAAAAGGGCCGTGGTGTTTGTGGCAGCAGCTGGCAACATACACAAACACTGATAGTGCCGGATGTAACAAAATTTCCTGGCCATATCGCCTGCAGCAGTTTATCCGTATCCGAAATTGTTGTACCCATTATACGCAATAATGAAGTAATAGCTGTTTTGGATGTAGATAGTGAAAAGCCTGCACTGTTTGATGAAACAGACAAAAAATACCTGGAAGAAATTATTGCGGGAATTTTATTTTAAACTTTTGCTTCATTGTCTTTCCATCCCCAAAGATAGCGGCAGGCATAGGTTCTGTAAGGGCTCCATTTAGCAGAAAGCAAAATCATTTTTTCTTTTAAAACTTTTTTATCAGTACCATCCAGCTGGTATAATTTAGCAATGCTTTGTTGTATGCCAAGGTCATCAAGGGCAAATACATCTTCCCTGCCTAAAGTAAACATCAGTATCATTTCAACAGTCCATTGGCCTACACCTTTTATTTGGCTCAGGTATTTAATCAATTCTTCATTACTCATTTTATGCAGCTTTGCATCTGTAATATTTTCTTCTATAAAAAAGCTGCAAACATTTTGCACATATCGGGTTTTTGCATTTGATAAACCAATGCCACGTAATGTTTCAAAAGGAGTAGCAACAACTTGCTGCAATGAAGGCTTTTTATTTTTGTATAAATTTAAAAAGCGGTTGTAAATAACGGCAGCCACTTTTGTATTCAGTTGCTGGCTCATGATAGAACTGCATAAATGCAGGTAAACATTTTTACGGCTTACCAACAGGTAAGGTTCCTGTAAAGCAATTATTTTTTTTAATTTTTTGTCTTTGCTTAAATGGGCAATATGTTCCATTGGTAATAGAAATGCACAGAAGATTTCTTCTGCATGCTTTGTAAAAAATACTTATAATTTCGTAATCATTTATTCCAG
>JAYVZR010000482.1:0-8202 GCA_043783135.1 Ferruginibacter sp.
AAGGCCTCGTGTCCACGCAAAAATTGAAGCTATCGGATTAGTCGAAGTTGGTTTACCTGCCTGGTGATCTCTATAGTGGCGTGTTACGGTGCCATGTGCAGCTTCTGCTTCCATAGTTCCTCCATCTGGTGTAATTAAAACTGAGGTCATTAAACCTAAGCTACCAAAGCCTTGTGCAACCGTATCGCTTTGTACATCACCATCGTAATTTTTACAGGCCCATACAAAATTGCCGTTCCATTTTAAAGCGCTCGCAACCATATCATCAATTAAACGATGCTCGTAAGTAATACCTGCGGCCTCGTAAACTGTCTTAAATTCGTTTTGATAAATGTCTTCAAAAATATCTTTAAAGCGGCCATCGTATTTTTTTAAGATGGTATTTTTTGTAGAAAGATATAAAGGCCATTTTTTGGTAAGCGCCATATTAAAACAGCTTCTTGCAAAACCCATGATACTTTCATCGGTATTGTACATACTTAATGCAACTCCATCGCCTTTAAAATTATACACTTCAAATACCTGCGCCGCACTGCCGTCTTCAGGTGTAAAGGTCATGGTTAATTTACCCTTGCCTTTAATAACGGTATCTGTTGCACGATACTGATCACCAAAAGCATGACGGCCAATTATAATTGGAGCCGTCCAGTTGGTAACCAGCCTTGGAACATTTTGCATAACAATAGGCTCACGAAAAACAGTGCCATCCAGAATATTGCGAATGGTACCATTTGGTGACTTCCACATTTGTTTTAATTTAAATTCCTTCACCCTTGCTTCATCGGGTGTAATGGTAGCGCATTTAATGCCCACGCCAAATTCCTTTATGGCATTAGCTGCATCAACGGTAACCTGGTCGTTGGTCTCATCACGATACTCCATCCCCAAATCGTAGTATTTTATATTCAGTTCAAGGTAAGGCACAATCAGTTTGTCTTTAATAAATTTCCAGATGATCCTTGTCATCTCGTCACCGTCCAGTTCTACAACCGGATTAGCTACTTTAATTTTTGCCATTGTTTTTAATTGTAAATTTTAAGTGAAGTATATTTTGCAATATTATTAAAATCCCTGTCATAATGTAAAATGGGGCAATCTAAAAAAACACAATAAGCAGCAATAAGGCAATCATTGGTTTTTCTGATAGTAAGGCCTTTCTTTTTTCCCAACCGAAAAATATTTGCAGCTAAAATAGAAACAGGTTTTATGTTGTCGTTGTATTGCTGCAGGCTATCTATTAAACCCAATATTTTTTGACATTCACTTTGTGAAACGATGCCCTGTAAAATCTCCTGGAACAAAACTGGAATCATCAGTACAGTATCATTGGCTATTAAAATGTTTAATGCAGCAGTTTCGCTGCTTTCGATTCCCCTTAAATATCTTACCCAAACACTTGTATCAACTACTATAAGCGCACTCATATTGAACGCATTTCATCAAGGTTCCCCTCCCATGTTATTTTACCCCTTAATGCCATCAGCTTTTTTCTTTTCTGCAAACGGATGTATTCATCTAAAGCATGATTGATTAATTCTTTTTTGCTTGATAATTTTGCATATTTCATTGCCTCTTTCAGCAACTTGTCATCTATATCAATATTTGTCCTCATAAAATTTCTATTTTACCATACACAAATATATTCAATTCTATACACCTCACAAATTCTTGATTATCTCGTCTGCAAATTCACTGGTTTTTAATAAGGTCCCCTTCTTCATTAAATTGTAAAAATCAATTGTTACTGTTTTATTTCGAATAGTTTTGCCTACCGCATTGGTGATTGATTCAGCTGCATCCCGCCAGCCCATGTATTCCAGCATCATTACACCACTTAGTATTACACTTGATGGGTTCATGGTGTTGGTATTGGCAAAACGTGGAGCAGTGCCGTGTGTGGCTTCAAACACCGCATGGCCGGTAAGGTAATTAATGTTGGCTCCCGGCGCAATACCAATACCGCCAACCTGTGCGGCCAAAGCATCACTGATATAATCTCCATTTAAATTAAGGGTTGCAATTACAGAATAATCCTGCGGTGCCAGCAAGGCCTGTTGCAAAAAGTTATCAGCAATGGCATCTTTAATAATTACTTTACCACCAACGGCAGAAATTTTCATTTCTTCATTGGCTACAGCTTCGCTACTTTCTTTTTTGGTGCGTTCCCACTGGTTCCAGGTATATACATTGCCGCCAAATTCCCTTTCTGCCAATTCGTATCCCCAGTTTTTAAAGGCGCCTTCGGTGAATTTCATGATATTGCCTTTATGAACAATGGTTACTGACGGCAGTTTGTGTTCAATAGCATGTTTTATGGCAGCACGGATAAGGCGCTCGCTGCCTTCTTTGCTAACAGGTTTAATGCCCAGTGAAGTAGTTTCGGGGAAACGGATATTTTTTACACCCATTTCATTAATTAAAAAATCAAGTAATTTTTTTGCCTGCGGTGTGCCGGTCATATATTCAATACCCGCATAAATATCTTCTGTGTTCTCCCTGAAAATAGTCATGCTGACTTTTTCTGGCTGCCACATAGGAGAAGGCACGCCTTCAAAATATTTTACGGGGCGAAGGCAAACATACAGGTCCAGCTCCTGTCTTAGTGCTACATTCAAACTGCGCATACCGCCACCAACGGGTGTGGTAAGCGGCCCCTTGATACTCAGTAAATATTCTTTGAAAGCATCCATTGTTGCTTCAGGCATCCAGCTACCAGTTTCGTTAAAAGCTTTTTCACCCGCCAGCACTTCTTTCCATTCAATCTTTTTTTCTCCTTTGTAAGCTTTATTAATTGCGGCATCAAAAACCCTTACTGAAGCCGCCCAAATATCCCGCCCAATACCATCTCCTTCAATATAAGGAATGGTAGGATTGTTTGGTACTACCAGTTTGCCATTGCCGCCCATTGTGATTTTTTCTGCCATATGTCTTGATTTTTGTTAATAAAGAGTTGTAAAGATAAGCACTGGCGTTAAAAATTAATAGCGCAATTAACCCAGCCATTATCAAAAGTTACATTGCCCAGTTTTTTATAAAAATTAATGGCCGGTTCGTTCCAGTCCAATACCTGCCAGGCTATTCCACTGTATTTTTTTTCTTTTGCTTCTTCAGTAAGTTTGTCAAATAAAAGTTTGCCAATTCCTGCTCCACGCAATTTTTCTGTTACCAGCAAATCTTCCAAATACATCCTTTGGCCTTTCCATGTGCTATAGCGAATGTAATAAAGTGCAAAACCTTCAACGGTGCCATCAATTTCAGTAACAAATGCCCACCATACCGGGTTTTTACCAAAGCCACTTTCTGTAAAATGATCAAATGATACCGTAACAGCATCAGGCTCTTTTTCATAAACTGCCAGTTCTGTTATCAGTTCCAGCATTCTTTGGCAATCTTCTTTTACAGCTTTCCTTATGATTATATTCATATGTATATTTTCTAGAAATCCAATATTCTATTTTTTCAAAATTCGTATATTCAATTCACATATTGTGGCAATTTTTGTGATTAAAAAGAATGATTGTTTTTTCTGTGGTTAACTATACAGGCTTAACTTGCACTTATGCAGCAATATCTTCATCTTGTAAAACATATTATAGAAAACGGCAATAATAAAATGGACCGTACCGGCACGGGTACACGAAGTATTTTTGGCTACCAGATGCGGTTTAATTTGAGTGAAGGATTTCCTTTGGTTACTACTAAAAAATGTCACCTTAAAAGTATCATTTACGAGTTGCTTTGGTTTTTACAGGGCAATACCAATATCGCTTATTTAAAAGAACATAATGTAAAAATATGGGATGAATGGGCCGATGAAAATGGCGACCTTGGCCCGGTTTACGGAAAACAGTGGCGCAGTTGGCAAGGTGCAGATGGAGTAGAAGTTGACCAGGTAAAAGACCTGATTCACCAGGTAAAGACAAATCCAGATAGCAGACGAATGATTATCAGTGCATGGAATGTGGCCGATTTGCCAAAGATGAAATTAATGCCCTGTCATTGCCTGTTTCAATTTTATGTTACTAATGGAAAACTAAGTTGCCAGTTATACCAACGTTCGGCGGATGTGTTTTTGGGAGTGCCTTTCAACATAGCATCGTATGCATTATTAACAATGATGATTGCACAGGTTTGCGACCTTGAAGTTGGAGAGTTTGTCCATTCTTTCGGTGATGTGCATTTGTACAACAATCATTTTGAACAGGCAGAATTGCAGTTGAGCAGAACACCATTTCCCTTACCTCAAATGAAAATAAATACTGCTGTGAAAAATATTTTTGATTTTACATTTGAAGATTTTGAATTGGTAAATTATCAATCTCATCCTGCAATTAAAGCCCAGGTGGCTGTTTAAAGGCCCCCCACCCCCCAGGGGGGATTTTTTAGACTGATAATTTGAAGGCTAATTTTTATTTTTGAAGGGCGGTGTTCCTGCGAAAAGCATATTAAACATCAATTTTAATTTATGAATGAAAATTTGAAAAAGGTAGCATCGAAAAATCCCCTGGGGGGTGGGGGGGCTGCTCTTATTATAGTAGTTGCCGCATCAGAAAACAATGCCATTGGAAATAATGGGCAACTCCTTTGGCATTTGCCCAACGACTTAAAGTTTTTTAAAAATACTACCTGGGGGTTCCCGGTTATGATGGGGCGTAAAACATTTGAATCGGTAAATAAACCATTACCCGGCAGAACTAATATTGTAATTACCAGTAAGCCAGATTGGCAGGCTACAGGCGTAATTACTGTGAGCAACCTGGAAGAAAGTATACAAAAAGCAGGTGAAACAAATAGCAAACAGGCTTTCATTATTGGTGGTGGCGAAATCTATAAACAGTCAATGGATATTGCGGATAAAATTTATCTTACAAGGGTGCATGCAAATCTTGAAGGGGATACTTTTTTCCCCGTGATTAATAAAAGCAAATGGCAATTAATTGCAGATGAGTTTTTTGAAATTGATGAAAAACATGCCTATAGCTATAATTTTCAAATATGGGAAAAAATATAAATCATCACTTATAAGCTGTTTAAAAATGATTTTCAAGAATGCTTTATAATTAATTAAAAAGTGACCGGTGAGGGCACCGGCCACGGCGGCCTGCCGAGGTTGGTGTCCCCACCAACCTCGAAATGGGAGACGAAAATTCTGTTTTTAAACAGCTTCTTATAATTTACAACTTGTATTCAAAATTTCAATTAGCAAAAAAATATCTATATTATTTTTTTACTGCTTCCAGCGGAAAGGGTCATGGTATTCATTCTCCTTTTGTATTTGATTTTGTCACCAATATATTAAATGATAAAAAAAAGTATGACTGTTATGATAGGATTGAAGAGTTAAGACATCAGTTAAAAAGGAATAATAGTATTATTGATGTGGAAGATTTTGGTGCAGGGTCTGCAGTCATAAAATCTAATAAACGTATTGTAAAAGATATTGCCAACTCATCTTTAAAACTTAAAAAATTTGCGCAGTTATTGTTTAGGATGGTGCAGTATTATCAGCCAAAAAATGTATTGGAACTGGGTACTTCTTTTGGTATTACAACCGCTTATTTGGCCATTGGTAATGATGATGTGCAAGTATATACATTAGAAGGGGCGTCCCAAATTGCTGCCATAGCGCAAAATAATTTTATACAGTTAGGTATAAATAATATAACCCTTATAAAAGGTGATTTTGCAAAAACCTTACCCCATCTTTTTTCAACCCTTGGTAAAATAGATTTCGCTTTTGTAGATGGCAACCATCGTAAAGAACCTACGCTTCAATACTTTCTGCAATTGTTGGCTCATTCACACAACAATACCATATTAGTTTTTGATGATATACATTGGAGCAAAGAAATGGAAGAGGCCTGGTCAGCCATCCGGCAACATCCTGCAGTTACACTTACAATTGACCTTTTTTATATCGGCATTGTGTGTTTACAAAATGATATAAAAGTAAAGCAACACTTCACAATAGCGTATTGAATTTTACTTTCTTTAAAATAATTATTTTTTCCACTTATGATTATGGGTGTTTTAAAAGAAATTTTCAGTATTTTACACGTCCAACCACTATGTATTTAAACCTTTAAATCGATTGCCATGCTTAAAGTAAACGACATCCTCAAAACAAAAGGTAGTAACGTTTTCTCTGTATTACCCAACACTTCTGTATACGACGCCCTTAAAATAATGGGCGAAAAAAATATCGGTGCATTAATGGTGATAGAAAATGACGAGTTAAAGGGTATTTTTTCCGAAAGAGATTATGCCCGTAAAGTTGTGCTCGTTAACAGAACTTCCCGTGATACACTAATCAGCGAAATAATGACTGCCAATGTTATTACCATTTCTCCTTCAGATACTATTGATCACTGCATGGAGCAGATGAGTGAGAAACGGATAAGGCATTTACCCGTTGCAGTTAATGGAAAAGTAGTTGGACTTATTTCCATCAGCGATGTAGTTACTGCTATCATCCAAAATCAAAAAGAAACCATTTCACATTTGCAAAATTATATCTCTCAGTAAGGTAAAAATTTTTTTGCCGGTATAATAATTTATGGCAGCATCATTGCCACAGTTTATCCCGTATTTTATCGGGACCCGGTTCAAACACATACCAATGGATATTATTGCTTTTATGTGAAAAAAACTGAATATGCTTCGGCCAATTGATAATTATTTTTTGCAGAAAGACGAACCTGTAAAAAGTTGCCTGCAATTTTTGCGGGAGTTTATCCTTAAACAAGATGATAATATTACAGAAGGCTGGAAATACGGCATGCCATTTTATTTTTACAAAGGAAAAAGGTTTTGCTATTTGTGGACACATAAAAAATATAATCAGCCCTATATAGGAATTGTAGACGGAAAAAGAATTAGTCACCCAGACCTGGTTATTGAAAAACGTGCAAGGATGAAAATATTATTGATTGACCCTGCAAAGGATATTCCGGTAAAAAAGCTGGATGGTATTTTTAAAGAAGTACTGGTGCTTTACAAATGAATTTTTTTTACAGTCACCTTTTTTGATTTTGCTCAAGAATGAAAACAAGGTTTGAGTTATTAGCAAAACGGGTTTAAGAAAATAGTAATAGACTACAGAAACCAGCATCAATGCCATTGTTTTGTTACACTTTTCCATAGATTAAATGCCTGTTCCCGAAAAGGTAATTTATATATTTACTTCTTAACAATATATATTATGCCAGGAGATTCTTTAAGTGCTCATATCAATACTAAAGGTATTGCTGCCAATACATTCGATGCTATTGTAATTGGCTCTGGTATCAGTGGCGGCTGGGCAGCTAAAGAACTTTGTGAAAAAGGGATAAAAACATTGCTGCTGGAACGTGGGCGCAATGTGGTGCATAATAAAGATTATCCTACAGCAATGAAAAGCCCTTGGGAATTTACACACCGGGGAAGACTTCCACTTGCAATGGAGAAAGATAACCCCGTAATCAGCAAGTGCTATGCATTTGATGAAAGCGCACAGCATTTTTTTGTAAAAGATAAAGACCATCCTTACGTTCAGGAAAAACCTTTTGACTGGATAAGGGGTTACCAGGTTGGAGGAAAATCATTAATGTGGGCAAGAGAAACACAGCGATGGAGTAAGTATGAATTTGAAGCACCTGCACGTGATGGCTTTGCGGTTGACTGGCCCATACGGTATGATGACCTTGCACCCTGGTATAGCCATGTTGAAAAATTTGCAGGTATCAGTGGCAACAAAGATGGCATTGAACATTTACCCGATGGAGAATTTTTACCTCCATGGGAATTGAATGTCGTAGAGAAAAAAATGCAGGAAAGAGTAAATGCATTTTATACTGATCGTAAAATGCTGATGGGACGTTGTGCAAATCTTACAGAACCAACAGAAGTGCAACTGCAACAGGGCCGGGGAAAATGCCAGGTTCGTAACCTGTGCCAGCGGGGCTGCCCTTATGGTGGGTATTTCAGTTCAAATTCGTCTACATTGCCATGGGCCGAAAAAACGGGTAACCTTACCCTGCGGCCAAACTCGGTTGTCCATTCAATTATTTATGATGAACAAAAAGGCAAAGTAATTGGAGTTCGTGTTATTGATGCCCATACAAAGCAGCAAACAGAATATTTTGCAAAGATCATTTTTGTAAATGCAGCCTGTTTAAACAGTAATCTTATTTTATTGAATTCAACATCCAGCCGTTTTCCAAA
>JAYVZR010000483.1:0-8198 GCA_043783135.1 Ferruginibacter sp.
AACATTTATGGCTTATTTTTTTATTGCCTGTGGCAGGTATTTTTATTTGGTGGGTGTATAATAAATATGGCAAGAACAGTGGTGCTGGAAATAACCTTATCATGGATGAAATACATGAACCCGGTGGTGGCGTTCCGGCAAGGATGACTCCGCTAATTTTATTCACAACAGTAATTACACATTTATTTGGGGGCTCAGCAGGTAGAGAAGGTACAGCGGTTCAAATGGGTGGTAGTGTGGCGGCACAATTTTCCAGGTTGTTTAAACTTGACAAAGAAAAACATCAGATTTTATTAATGTGCGGAATGTCCGCAGGTTTTGCAGCTGTGTTTGGCACTCCGGTAGCGGGTGCAATTTTTGCTTTGGAAGTATTGTACATTGGTCGTATAAAGTATGATGCACTTATTCCTTGTTTGATAGCAGGGATAATTGCACATATTACCTGTATATCCTGTGGTATCCAACATACGCAATATAGCATTCTATACATAGGTAGCGCCAATTCTTTTTTTTCGAATATTTCTTTTGATCTGTTTTTATTATTGAAAGTAATCATCGCAGGTATATTATTTGGGTTTGCAGGATTTTTATTTTCGCAATTATCTCATTTTGTAAAAAATAAAAGTAATGAGCTGATTAAGAAAAAATGGCTGATACCTGTTATTGGTGCAGTATTAATTATAGCAATAAGTTACTCACTCGGCACATTTAATTATTTAGGGTTGGGTGTAACTAATCCAAATGGTGGCGTAAGTATTTTATCGGCTTTTAATAAAGATGGAGCAGGTTATTTTAGCTGGTTCTGGAAATTATTATTAACAGCTATTACATTGGGCATGGGTTTTAAAGGAGGTGAAATAACACCCTTGTTTTTTATTGGGGCAACACTCGGTAACGTGCTGGCAACTATCAGTGGGGCTCCTGTTGATCTTTTGGCCGGATTGGGTTTTATTGCTGTATTTGCAGGAGCTACCAATACACCATTGGCCTGCACTTTAATGGGTATTGAATTGTTTGGTTCAGAAAATATAATCTACTATGCAGTGGCTTGTTTTACTGCTTATTATTTTAGCGGCCATTCGGGTATTTATCAGTCCCAACGACTATCTGTTTCTAAATTGCATGCCGTAAATACAGAGGATAAAAAAAATCAGGAAGAAAATCCTGACCTATAATTGTTTATTATTTTTTGCTATACACGTTTAGTTAGTGGGATCAATTTTTATAAAAGCAGTAAAAGAGTTAGTAATGGATTTTTATATTAAGCATTTTCTTTCAGGGCTTAACCAACTTTCTCTGCCATATCCGGAATATCTACTGCCTTATACAGTCCGGCATCTAATTTTTTCTTAGTGGCTTCAAAAGCATTTAAAGTTATTTCAATATCCTCATCGGTATGCACACTGGTAGGGATAAGCCGGTAAATGATATCGCCTTTTGGTATAACAGGGTACACCACAATAGAACAAAAAATATGATAATTTTCCCGAAGGTCCATCACCATTTGTGTAGCTTCAGGTACGTCGCCTTTCATATAAATTGGTGTAACAGGCGAGTTGGTATGGCCAATATCAAATCCTCTTTCTTTTAAACCATTTTGCAATAGGTTTACATTTTGCCATAATTTTTCCCTTAATTCGGGCATGGTTTTTATCATATCCATACGCTTCAGCATTCCTTCAACCACTAACAAAGGAACACTCTTGGCAAATATTTGAGAACGTACATTGTACCGCAAATATTTAATCACTGCTTTAGGCCCGCAAATAAAACCACCCAGACTGCCGAGGCTTTTTACCATGGAAGAAAAATACAGGTCAATGCCTTCCTGGCAACCCTGTGCTTCATCAGCACCGGCACCTGTGGGACCCATATAACCAAAGCCATGTGCATCATCAATAAAAATACGGAACCCGTATTTTTTCTTTAAGCCCACTATTTCCTTTAAGATCCCCTGCTCGCCATCCATGCCAAAAACTCCTTCGGTAATTACTAAAATACCACCACCATTCTTTGCGGCCATTTCTGTAGCCCTTTGCAATTGCTTTTCGCAGTCTTCAATATCATTATGTTTAAAAGCATACCGGTGCCCCATGTGCAGGCGAACGCCATCAACGATACAGGCATGCGATTCGGCATCATATACAATTACATCGCGGCGGTTTACCAACGCATCAATACAACTTACCACACCCTGGTAACCAAAATTCAGCAGCATCGTATCTTCCCGGCTCACAAATTCGCTGATTACTTTTTCCAGTTCTTCATGTTTGCTGGTATTGCCACTCATCATCCTTGCACCCATCGGGTTGCCCATACCATATTTGGCCGCAGCTTCGGCATCTACTTTTCTTATCTCCGGATGATTCACCAATCCCAGGTAATTATTCAGGCTCCATACCAACACATCTTTACCCCTGAATTTCATGTGCGGGCCTAATTCCCCTTCTAATTTTGGGAAGGCAAAATAACCATGAGCCCTGTCCATATGCTGGCCAATCGGGCCACCATCTTTAACTAATTTTTCAAAAACATCTGCCATAATTAAGCGCTTGTTTTAATATTCTTTGCCCGGGTTCTACTTTGCTGTTCAGCATCGTTGCGTCGCCCTCTTTTACTGTATACCAATAGCAGCTGGCTTTAATACACAATACTTTTATGTTTAAAGTAATATTTAAAGTTTGGCTGCAAATTTAGGACATTGCCGTCAAAATATATAACCTTGTAACAACATGCCAAATCATTTTTTTGTAATACTTAAAAGTATCTTTACAAAAAGCAATTATATGACCCGTAAATTATTTTTTCTTTTTTATTTAATACTATTATTTGGCATTTCGGTAAATGCGCAATCAGCAAAAACACCAATTGCAAATACAGCAGCCACACAAGCGCTGCCAAAACCAAAATTGGTAGTAGGTATTGTAATAGACCAAATGCGGTGGGATTATTTATACCGCTTTAACAATTTATATACTGCCAATGGATTTAAACGCTTACTTGCAGAAGGCTTTAGTTGCGATAATACATTTACTCCATATACACCTACTTATACTGCACCCGGCCACAGCTGTATTTACACAGGAAGTGTGCCGGCGATAAATGGTATGGTAGGCAATTATTGGTTTGATAAAACACTGAATGCAAATGTGTACTGTACGGACGATAGTACCGTAAATACAGTCGGCAATAAAAGTGATGCCGGTAAAATGAGCCCCGAAAATATGTGGACCACTACTATTACTGATGAACTACGATTAAGCAACAATTTTAAAAGCAAAGTAATCGGTATTGCTATAAAAGACAGGGGAGCTATATTACCGGCCGGGCATAGTGCCAACGCTGCTTACTGGTATGATGATTTGGGGGGTAAATGGATCAGCAGTACTTATTATATGAACGACCTTCCGGTATGGGTAAAGGATTTTAATGCAAAAGATATGACCGGTACCTATATGAGCAAGGATTGGAACACCCTATTGCCCATTGAACAATACGGCCTTAGTACAGGTGATGATATGCCTTATGAAAGTACTATCCCCGGCGAAAAAACTTCCACTTTTCCTCATAAATTATCTGCCATTGGTGAAAGTAAATATGCTTCTTTTAGAACCACACCTTATGCCAGCACTTTCACCTTTGATTTTGCAAAAAAGACCATTGAAAATGAAAAACTAGGAAGTAATACTGTTACTGATTTTTTAACGCTCAGTCTTTCTTCACCGGATTATATCGGACATACTTTTGGACCTAATTCAATTGAAATGGAAGATGCTTATTTGCGGCTTGACAGGGATATTGCTGATTTTTTACAATGGCTCGACCAGGCATTGGGTAAAGGAAATTACCTTGCTTTTTTAACGGCCGATCATGGTGTTGCGCATATACCCACTTTTTTAGCTGAACATAAAATACCCGGCGGCACTTTTAGTAATACTGATATTACCAAAGATATTAACCAGCTAGCTGAAACAAAGTTTGGTATAAAAAACGTGGTATTATCTGTACAAAATTACCAGGTGTATTTAAATTTTACTGAGATAGAAAAGCAGGGAAAAGACAGGGCCGCTGTTGTAAATGAAGTGATAAAACTATTAAAGCAAAAAGCATATATACTGAATGTGTTTGAAACAGAAAAGCTTGCGCTGGCCACCATCCCCGAACCTCAAAAAACAATGATGGCAAATGGGTACAACCCTAAACGGAGCGGCGATATACAGTTTACATTTAAGCCGGGATATTTTGACGGGTCGCCAAAAGGCACCACCCATGGCTTATGGAACCCTTATGATTCGCATATTCCCTTATTGTTTTTTGGATGGGGCATACAACATGGCAGCACCAGCCGTGAAACTTATATGACAGATATTGCTGCTACACTTGCGGCTATTTTAAAAATTCAAATGCCCAATGGTTGTGTGGGCAAGGTTATTACAGAGATTACAAAATAAAGTTGCGCCTAAACTTTTTTTCACACAAAGCCCGCAACGAAAAACAAAGTACACAACGTTGTTATCTTTGTATCTTTTGTTACTTTGTGTGAAATAAAAAGCTTACTGTCAAACAAAAAAGCAATGGCGCAACAATTTGATATACTCATCAACAGTTTTATAGATAACAAAGTGGGCATTACCAATAATTTTTTATCTGAAAATTTATCTGATAAACTGCAACAAAATATCCGGCAATTACAGCAGGAGGGAAAAATGAAATTTGCCGGCATTGGCAATGATGCAATCGCCGATACCACACAGCAAATGCGGGGTGATAAAATATACTGGATGGATAAAAATAACAGTAACACTATTGAGCAGGAATTTTTAACAAGGGCAGAAGATTTTATCGGCCACCTTAACAATACCTGTTACACCGGCATAAACGATTACGAATTTCATTATGCGGTGTATGCACAGGGGAGTGCTTATAAAAAACATAAGGACCAGTTTAAAACAGATAATAACAGAAAATTTTCACTGATATGTTATTTAAATGATGATTGGGTTGCTGCCGATGGCGGGCAACTGGTAGTATATCAAAATGGTGAAGCGCAAACTATTTCGCCCAATGCACAAAAAGCAGTGTTCTTTAAAAGCGATGAAATGGAGCATGAAGTATTATTGGCCAATAAACCAAGAATGAGCATTACCGGTTGGTTAAAACGAAGCTGACATGCTTTATAAACAGTCGTCTCTCAGCATCTTCATGTATTGCACTCCTTTTTCACGGGCAAAATAAATATTGTTGTCAGGAATTTTTTCTGGATAAGGATAGCGTTCAAGCGCCTGTTCTATTTGCTCCTCTCTTAATAAATGTAACATTGGGTATATACTTCTGTTAGTATAATTGGCGGCATCATTTACCGGAGCACCGCCAAAAATATAGTGGGGATGAAAGCTGGCTACCTGGTAAACGCCTTCGTAATTATTATCTTCCAGTAAGGTTTCAGCCTCTGCCAGCAGGTCAAGATAATCGTCAAATTGTTCAAACCCATTTGGCAAAATCAGCATAGTTGTTATAATATTTTCCTCTTCGTCTAACCGGATGCATTCCTGTAAAAATGCCTGCAGGCATGCTGTTTTATCTATACTGTTTTCTACCTGGTAATGAATGGAATTTTGTTTTACTTCCTTTGCAGCAAATGGACAAAAATTACAACCGATTACTACACTGGTAATCCATTTTTTTGTTTGCTCAATAATTTCGCTTTCACTTTTCATTTTAATAATTACTGATAAGTTTACATAAAAAATCCCTCACCAAAAGTGAAGGATTTAAATTTTTTATCGGGTGTTAAATTGATTAATAATCTCTGTTGTAACCGCCGCCGCTGCCGCCGCTTCTGTTGCCACCGCCGCCGCTTCCGCCGTAACCACCACTGCCGCCGCTTCTTCCACCGCCACCGTAACCACCGCCGCCACTTTTCTTGTAGCCGCCACCGCCGCCACTTCCGCCGCCGAAGCTGCGTTTTTTATAACCACCGCCGCCTTCACCTTCTGTGCGTGGCTGCGATTCGTTAACGATTAATTTACGGCCCTGTACTTCGTTTTCGTTTAAACTGGCAATAGCAGTTTTAGCTGCTTCTGCGTCGTCCATTTCAACAAAACCAAAACCCTTGCTGCGGCCGTTCATTTTGTCTTTTAAAATTTTAGCACTGGTAACAGTACCATACTGAGTGAAGAGATTGCTTAAATCTTCATCCGTCATTGTCCAACTGAGATTTCCTACGTAGATGTTCATTGTAAAAACTTTTTAAAATTAAATAATAACTTTAATGACTTAGCGGGTACAATGAACTGAAAACAACCTTCTAAAAAGACATCTATCAGCTAGCGACGAAATACTAAAACCATTAATAGCCTTACAAATGTAACTATTTATTTAAAAAAACAACAATTTTCAGTAAAAATCATAAACCGGGGTTTTCCATTATCAATTTGGCCAAACGGCTGTCCCTGTTATAAACATCGTTTCTGAAATTTATTTTCCCCTCCTTATCAACCCATGCGGTAAAATAAGCAATGAAAACCGGAACAGTATCTTTAAGTGTTACATATTGTTCTGTTTTACTATTCATAGCGGCTGTAATTTTTTCTTCTGTCCATTTTGGGTCATTTCTTAAAAGGTATCGAGCCAGCTTTTTTGGTTCCGCTAAACGTATACAACCATGGCTGAATGCCCTTTTATCTTCATTAAATAACGACTTGGCGGGTGAATCGTGTAAATAAATGCTATGTGTATTGGGAAATAAAAATTTCACTAATCCCAAAGAATTATTTGGCCCAGGCTTTTGGCGTACATTTCCACCGTTCCATTCCATATTTTGCTTTGCCAGGTAATTGGGATTTCTTTTAATGGCAGGCAATGTTTCATTTTTTAAAATACTTGCAGGAATATTCCAATACGGACTAAATACTACATATTTCATTTCGCCATTAAAAATTACCGTCTTATGCTGGTCTTTACCAACCACTACATTCATGCTAAAAGCCAAACTGTCATTTTCGTAAACATGCAATTTATATTCAGGAATATTTACTACAAGATAATTGTTGTTTAGCTGAACCGGAATCCATCGGGAGCGTTCCATATTCAGTATTATTTCTTCAATTCTTTTTTCAATAGGGTAATTCATTTCGGCAAGAAGTGGGGTATTTACAATACCATCTTCTTTGTACCCAAACCGGCGCTCAAAATTTTTTACGCCATTTTGTAATTCAATATCAAATAGGGCAGATTGATTATTTGCAGCAAGGTCGCCCAATAAAAAAAGCCGCTCTCTGATGGCTGAAATGATGGCGGACGAATCATGGAGCCGGTATGCTTTTTTATCGGCTTTAATAATTACCAGCTCACCTTTCGCTTGTACAAGTTTGTACTTTTTTAAATATTCTTTCAGCAAATTATATTGCCTGAAAACGGGTGTGTTTTCTAAAATATTATTTCCACTTACCAATGAATCAAGCAATTGCTGGCTCGTTATTTTTTTGCGTGGTAAAAACCAGTCTAATGCCAATAATTGCTTTTCATCCAATCCCTGCCATACATTTTTTGCATAGGCTAAATATTGTGAAGTCAGCATTAGCTCTATTGACGGCGAAATTGAATTAGACCCTTCCTGTGTTTCCATCAAGCTAGTAAATTCAGTTTTGTATGGAACGGCATCTGACACACCTTCATCACTTATATTTTCAATGCGGTTGTACAAATTGGTGGCAGGCTCTATCATTCCACTATCATCATACCATGCATAGGCATAATTTCTACCCTTATAAAAATTGACTATATCTTTTTCAAACGTTTTGAATTTAGGAAAGCTGTCAAGGAAGGATTTTATAAGCCCACTATCAAATGTAATTTTTGTTTGTGTACTAAAACTTCCTTTTATACCCATATCTTTTACAGAAGCTTTCGGTATTGTATCGTTGGTTAATGAAGTTGTTTCCTTTTTGTTATTACAACTGGTAAAAATAATACCAACAAAAAAAACAAGTATGCTTACGGAACTAAAAATTTTTTTTATTGAAGACAGCATTTTGAACAGGTTTAAAAATTAACTTGTAAGACGATAATAAAAGTAAAGAAAAACAATTGTGTGCTTTTATTTAATCGTTTAGTTATTTAAGTCTTACAAAATCTCTACGCTGCATATTTGATATGGCTTGCATGGAAATACTTTTGCACCTGCTTTTTATTATTTT
>JAYVZR010000484.1:0-8186 GCA_043783135.1 Ferruginibacter sp.
TTCGCGGAATAGCAAGGAACATCCTAAACTGATATTACTGGACCTTAAGATGCCAAAAGTAACAGGAATGCAGGTACTGGAAAAAATAAAATCTGATCCCGATCTTAAATCCATCCCCGTGGTAATACTTACTTCCTCTAAAGAAGACACTGACCTAAAAAAATGCTATGCCCTGGGCGCCAACAGCTATATCGTAAAACCTGTTGATAGCGATAATTTTTTTCATGCAATTAAAGAGATCGGATTGTATTGGATGATATTAAGCGAGCCTCCGCATTAATGAAAAGAATTTAAAAGTAACAAGTAAAAGCTTTCAAATAGTTTAAAATAATGACGTCCAATCTTAAAATACTAATTCTTGAAGACAACCAAGAGGATGCTGATTTACTTAATCGTGAATTGAAAAAATCCGGGTTGAGTTTTACCGCTGAACTTGTTCAAACCCGTGAAGCATTTGAGCATGCACTACAAAATTTTAACCCCGATTTAATATTATCCGACTATTCACTTCCTTCCTTTGATGCAGTTACCGCATTCAGTATTAAGCAAGACAAATTTCCACACATTCCTTTTATTATTGTTTCGGGTATAATTGGCGAAGAAAAAGCTGTTGAGCTTATTAAGAACGGCGTTACCGATTATACTCCCAAGGATAAATTATTTACATTATCTCCAAAAATTAACCGGGCACTAAAGGATGCGGAAGAAAGGAAAGAAAAAGAAATAACATCAGAAAAATTAAAGCTACAAGCAGCTGCGCTGATCATTGCCAACAAAGAATTGCTTTTTCAAAACGAAGAGAAAGAAAAACAGGCAGCAGATTTAATAATTTTGTCAAATGTGTTAATAGCGCAGAAAGAGGAATTAAAGCGGGCTAATGAAGAACTTTATGAAAAAACTTTGCTTTTACAACAACAGGAAGAAAAACTAATCAGGATAAATAATGACCTGCTGAATTTAAATCAGCATCTTGAAAAACGGGTGTTGGACAGAACTTTAGAGCTAGAAAACTTAAATCATGAATTGAAGTATCTTAGTTTATCAAAAGATAAATTTTTGTCGGTTATTTCTCATGATCTTCGTAACCCGTTAACATCTTTGCTGATTGCATCAGATGAATTAAACCGCGATATTGACAATCATATTTTTGAGGAGGTACAGCAGTTTGCAAAGATAATTCACCGCAGTTCTCATAATATTTTGCAACAACTGAATGAGCTGGTTGACTGGGCAAAAAAGCAACAGGAGAAAACATCTTTAAATTCTGAGCGAATTCACCTGATTGACGCAGTATGCCAGAGTTTTGAATTGTTGGAAGCCCATGCTTCGCAAAAAAATATTATTTTGGAAAACAAAGTTGCCAATCATATTTATGTAAAAGCCGATGCATTAATGCTGCGTTCTATTCTTCAAAACTTAATAACAAATGCCATTAAATTTAGTTTACATGGAGGATTGGTAACGGTAGTTGCACAACGAATAGATAAGCTGATAGAGGTTTGTATAGTTGATTCGGGTATAGGGATGGAGGAAGCCATCAAAGAAAATCTCTTCGTGAAAGATAATACAACTTCTATAGCTGGCACAAATAATGAAAAAGGCTCGGGACTTGGTTTAATACTTGTAAAAGATTTTGTTACGCAAAATGGCGGAACTCTTCGTGTTGAAAGCATGCGAGGAAAAGGTACCTGTATTTTTTTTACCGTTCCCGAATCTTAATATTCCAATCTTACCTGAAAATACCCACCCAACTGTTGAGGACCAATAATACTACAAATACAAGACCGATAACTGTAGCGATATCTACATTAATAAAGGCGAAAAGAGCTGTCAGCAATCCCAAAGAAACCAATATCATGGCTACTTTATTTCTGCCGGTAGATCCCTTAAAAAAAAGTGGGTATTGAATACTTCCAAGCGGTAAGGCCATTGCCCAACAAGCAATTGCAGCTATTAAGAAATCCTGGAATAATTTATCTGAATTATCTAATAAGCCAATACCAAATAACAGGCAACCTGTTGCTAAGCTGCTTACTACCGTTATTGCTGTCCATCTTTCGGTAGTATCTACTGCATACTTTCCATCTTTATGAAATAAAAGAAAAAAATTGGCCAGCGGATATATTAGCCAGGTAGTTAATACAAATAATAAATAAAGCCCGATAAGTATTGCCCCAATTGACTGTGTGGCAGTATTGGATTGTAAAGCCGCAGAAAAAATACGTATCCCAAAATACACGCCTAAGGGAATGGCCCATCTTGCTTTTTTGCCTTTATTATTTATCCAGAAATTATATTGCAATAACCAGCGGTATGGCGGTATGGCAGATTTGAGGGATTCCTTTAATCCCTGCCGGGCATTATTGTTGTTAGGATTGACCCTGAGCGCTTCTTTAAAATGTGTGGCCGCAATTTTATTCTTTCCTTTTTCCAGGTAGTTCCATCCGGCAGTAGCGTGTGTAAATTCGTTGTCCGGATCCTGCGCCAAAGCAAACTGCATTGTTTCAATGGCGGCATCCGTTCGTTTTAGTTTATTGAGTGCTACTGACCTTCCATTTAAGCAGGTAATATTTTCAGGGTCAAAAGCCAGCCCTTCATTGGCTTTTTGTAAGGCTTTTTCAAATTCTTTTTCTTCACAAAGTGTAAGAGAAAACAAGCCGTACGCTTCAGCAAAAAAAGGGTTTAACTGTATAGATTTTTGCAGTTCCTCAATGGCTTTGGCATTATCATGTTTTCTGTAATATGCAAAAGCCAATAAGTAAAAATAATAGTGGTTATCCGGGTCGATGGCAATTGCATTGAATAAAATTTTTATACCCTCATCAAATTGTTTTTTATCAAAAAAGCAACGGGCATACATCGCCAACGCTTCATGGTCATCAGGGTTTTGTTCAAGCGCATTTTTAACCTGCGTGATAGCATCATTTACACGCCCCTGCCGTAAAAGTAAATTGGCTCTTTCAATATATGGATTCATAATACAGGCTTAAGGCAAAAAGCCGGGGCTTATTTTTTAATCTTTAAATACTTCAGTATATCATCATACAAACCCGATTCGTTGGAATATAATGCATAGTTACGGGCAGATGAAAACCATTCTGTTGTAGTGGGCTTATGTTGTTTTACTGCGGCTAATAAATCTTTGGTAGTTAACACCTGTATACTTCCCTTGCGCATGGATTCCCTTAATTTTTCTTCTACTGCAATATCAATAACGGCGTTTAAATCCGCTCCAGAATAATCTGGTGTTGCAGCCGCAATTTTTTTAACATCCACTTCACCAACAGGTTTTGTCTGCAACAATGCTTGTAGCATATTTACCCTTGCAGCTTCATCGGGCGGTGCAACAAATATTATCCTGTCAAATCTTCCCGGTCTCCTGAAAGCCGCATCTACGCTCCACGGGGCATTAGTAGCTGCCAAAATTAATACGCCTTCATTATCAGATTCCACTCCATCCAGCTCAGCTAAAAACTGGTTGATAACATGGCGCATAGCCGATTGTTTTAAATCGCTGCGGCTTGCACCCATCGCATCTACTTCATCAAAAAATAACACGCAGGGTTTATTACGGCGGGCCAGTTCAAAAATTTCGTGCAGGTTTTTTTCGCTGTTGCCAATCCACATATCTAAAATATCATGTAAGCCAATATTGATAAACTTTGCATCAATTTCGCCGGCAGTAGCTTTGGCAATAAAAGTTTTGCCACAACCCGGTGGGCCATATAATAAAATACCTCCTCCGCTTTTTTTACCAAATGCTTTAAACAAATCAGGGTTCTTAAGCGGCTGGATTATTTTGATGGAAATTTCTTCTTTGACTTTTTCCATACCACCCACATCACTAAAACGCAGCGAAGGTTTTTCCATCAGATAAGCTTCGTCATCATCCCCAAAATCAAAATCATCCATAGCTGTATCTGTAGCAGAAGGCATCCTTAAATGTGCATCGATTTCTTGGTCTGTAAAACCAGGGTTTAATGCCAGCACCTGCTGGTAATTAGAAAGCGCCTGCTCCATCGACTGTTCCTTTATAAGGCACTTGATATATAAAACCTGGTCGGCTAAAGTAATTTCTTTTTGCATTTGTTCGTACACCACAATGGCGGCAGAATATTTTTGCTGGTAATAATAACCAGCCGCAAGGCCAGACTGCGCCCTGGTATTGCCATAACTTCTTTGCAGTACATCCTGGTATTGTACTGTGGCGTCTTCATATTTTTTTTCATCCATCAGCATACCGGCTACCTGTAAACGCAGTGGCACATTTTCCGGTGAAACTTCAAGGGCTTCCAGTAAATTTTTAATAATTTCATTTGTCATACACGGGTATTAATACAACATCCTCACTTTTATTGTTTCCTTTACATTTCTTAATAATGCCAGTGCATTATTGCTTAAACTTTTATCTACATCCAGCACAACATAACCAATAGCATCATTGGTTTTTAAATATTGCCCCAGTATATTTATTTTATGTTTAGACAATTGTGTATTTATTTCAGACAATACACCCGGCACATTTCTGTGTATATGTAATATACGATGGGTACCTTCCTGGGGAGGCAGGCTAAGGGCGGGTATTGTATGAGAGCCAAAGCTGATGCCTTTTTCGAGGTAGTTAAATAACTTGCCGCTTACATCATCTCCAATATTTTGCTGCGCTTCCTGAGTGCTTCCGCCAATATGCGGTGTCAACAAAACGTTTTTTAATCCCTGCAATGGCGTGGTAAATTTATCTCCGTTTTTTTCCGGCTCCCAAGGAAAAACATCAATGGCTGCACCTCCTAAATGTCCATCTTTCAAAGATTTTGCCAAGGCATCTATATCCACCACTTCGCCACGGGCATAGTTAATTAAAATACTACCCGGCTTAAAATTTTTAAGCAGGTTTTTATTGATCAAATTTTTGGTAGCAGGCAATTCGGGTACATGTAGTGAAATGATATCTGATTTACCTACCAGGTCTTTAAGGCTTTTACTATCTACCGCATTACCCAATGGAAGTTTTGTTTCTGTATCATAATAAATCACTTTCATGCCAAGCCCCTCTGCCAATACACTTAACTGGCTGCCAATATTGCCATAGCCAATAATGCCGAGTGTTTTACCACGTAGCTCATAACTGCCTATTGCTTCTTTCAGCCAAAGACCTTCATGGGCAGCTTTATTCTTATCTATTATTTTTCTTATTAATATAATAGAGGCGCCAATCACCAATTCAGCTACACTTCTTGTATTACTGTAAGGTGCGTTAAATACGGCTACACCCTGTTTGGTGGCAGCTTTAAGGTCAACCTGGTTTACACCAATACAAAAGCAACCAATGGCCTGTAATTTTTCTGCAGCAGCAATTACTTTTGCAGTTAGCCTTGTTTTACTGCGGATGCCCACCATGTGTACGCCCTTGATTTCTTTTATTAATTGCTCTTCGCTTAATGCCCCATTAAGTTTGCGCACATTGGCATAGCCCTTACTATTGAAATACTTTACAGCCACGTCGCTTATATTCTCTAAAAAAAGAATATTAATCTTCTCTTGGGGATAACTTGTTAATTTTTTGTCTGCCATGAATATTACTCCTTATTTTGCACAAATATATTCTTTCTATCCTTTAATATTTTATGATGCCTTCAAAAAAATCCGTTTTTAACCTTGTTGTTACAGGTATGCGTATAACATACCTATATGGAATCATCCCAATAATCTTATTTATGGGATCATGTAATTCTGCCGATAATAAAAAAATACCTGCCGTAAAAGATAGTTTGCAATCGATGGCTTTATCAAGTCCTATCCCGCTTTCAAAAGAAGAATCACAGCAATTATCCCTGGATTGTTTAACATGGTATAACACGTCTTTAAGATCTAGTGGATTTAATGGAGGGATACTGGTAGCCAAAAACGGCAATATTGTTTTTGAAGCGTATAATGGCAATGGTCACTTAAACCGTCATGATGTTATTGATTCACTCACCCCTTTTCATATAGCTTCTGTTTCAAAAACTTTTACTGCCATGGCAGTTTTAAAATTGTGGCAGGATGGTAAATTAAATATTGATGATGAGTACAGTAAATATTTTCCACAATTCAATTACCCGGGGGTAACCATCAGAAGTTTATTGAGCCACAGAAGCGGCTTGCCCAATTATCTTTATTTTATGGAAACGCTTGGGTGGAATAAAGATTCGCTGATAAAAAATGAAGATGTATTGAATTACTTAGTTACCCGAAAGGCTGAGCTTACAAATATTGCCACACCCAATACACACTTTACTTATTGCAATACCAATTATGCATTGCTTGCATTGCTGGTAGAAAAACAAAGCGGCAAAAAGTTTCCGGATTTTTTACAGGAAACTTTTTTTACACCGCTGCAAATGAAACATACTTTTCTTTTTAACAGCCTGGATACATCAAAAGTAAACCCCAGCTACGATTGGCGTGGCAGAATAATACCATTGAATTTTTTAGATGGTGTTTATGGCGATAAAAATATTTACACCACACCAAGAGATTTATTGATATGGGACAGGGCCTTAACAGGTGGAAAAATATTTACACCCCAAACTTTAGAACAGGCTTACGCTCCTTACAGTAATGAAAAAGCTGGCATAAGAAATTACGGCCTTGGCTGGAGAATGAATATTTATCCCAATGGGAAAAAAACCATTTACCATAATGGCTGGTGGCATGGTAATAATGCTTCTTTCGTGCGGCTTTTACCAGACTCGGCTGTTATCATTGTGGTGGGCAATAAATATAACCGTAACATTTATCACGCAAAAGAACTGTCCGATTTATTTGGCGATTATAGTGGATTAGGATCTGAAGAAGATGAGAATGAAAATTCTAAAATAAATACTATACTGATGCCTGCAAAGGCTGATGGTACTTTAGTAAATAAAAAGAAATTATCTCCAAAAACTTCTTCGCATCATCAAAAAACAAAGTCTAAAAAGAAAAGTAAAAAACATTAATTGTAAAAAAAATTTGGTTTTATTTTATAGGCTGCTGCCAAAAAACAAATAACATAAAATGATGGCAGTAATAATTCCCACTAAATCAGCCAGCAGCATAGCACCTACTGAATAACGTGTATTCTTTATAGATACCGCCCCAAAATATACTGCCACCACATAGAATGTTGTATCGGATGCTCCCTGGAAAATTCCTGACAACCTGCTTGCAAAAGAATCAGGCCCAAAAGTAGTCATGGTACTCACCATCATTCCCCTTGCGGCACCGCCGCTCAATGGCCTTATTAACGCCGTTGGCAGGCCATCAACAAAACGTGTATCTGCACCAAGCATAGCGAAAAAATGTTTCATTCCCGAAATCACTGTATCAAATGTGCCGCTTGTACGCAACATGCTTACTGCAACCAATATTCCAAGTATATAAGGTATGATACGAATAGCTGTATCAAAACCGTTTTTAGCACCATCCACAAAAGCAGCAAACAAGTCTATCTTTTTATAGAGCCCTCCTAAAACAATCAGCAGAAAGACCAATAAAATCAATCCATTACTTAGTTTACCTGAAAACAGTTGTATACCCGCTGCATCTAACCGTGTTATATAAAAAACCAACAATACAATGATAGCAGAAATGGCAAATATCCAGGCTAATATTACGGGTTGAAATAAATTGATCTTTTGCTTATAGGAAACTATCATCATGGCGGTGATAGTACCAACAAAAGTTACAATCATGCAGGGAAGAAAAACATCTGTGGGGTCAGAAGCATGTTGTGCGGCCCTTACTGCAATCACACTTACCGGAATTAAATTTAATCCCGCAGCATGCAGACAAAGAAACATGATCTGCGAATTGGAGGCCGATTCCTTATGAGGATTTAGTTCCTGTAAACTTTCCATTGCCTTTAATCCAAATGGTGTGGCAGCATTATCCAGCCCCAAAAGATTTGCAGAAAAATTCATGATCATATGCCCCATCGAAGGATGCCCTTTGGGAATTTCAGGAAAAAGCTTTGAAAAAAACGGGCCGACAATACGAGACAAAAGCCGTATACCGCCCGCCTTTTCTGCAATATTCATAAAGCCTATAAATAATGCTAAAATGCCCACCAGCTTTAAGCAAATATCAACAGCTACCCAACAGGTTTCAATGATACCATCCAATTTTAACGGGTTAGCAGGATCGCTCGCTTTACCGCTTACCAT
>JAYVZR010000485.1:0-3014 GCA_043783135.1 Ferruginibacter sp.
GCAAATGCCCATACAAAAACACCTGTTAAACCAAAAACATTCCGCATGGTATTGCTGATGGCTTTGGCAGTCTGATCGTGCAGGGCTTCAATAAAAATAAAAAATACCAGCCAGGTAGTAACACTAATTACATATTGTAAAATTAATGGCGTAGCTATCTTTATAACTTCTTTGCTGGTAGTTTTATCATAGCTAAAAGTAGTGAGCAAAGCATATTGTTTTTTTAAACGGGTTTTATACAACACCATCACCATTACCAAAAAACCTACAACTTCCGCAATAACCGATGCCAATGCAGCTCCGTTAAAGCCCATGGCAGGTAAACCCCAATGGCCATAAATAAACAAGTAATCCAGCAAAATATTTACACTTGCTTCGGCAATAAAACCAATCATTAAATAACGGCTGTTAAGGGATGCAACTAAAAAAGCATTGCCCATTTGAAACAGATATAAAAAGGGCAATCCAAATATGCGGATTTTTAAAAAATTTATTTCCTGCGGATAGGCTTTGGGGTCAGCCACCTGCTTTAATATAAAAGGAGCAATAACCCAGGTAACAAATATGCCTATAACAGCCAACTGCAGGCTTATGCGTATGCCCTGTGCCAGTACTTTTTTAAAGGCGCTGGTATTGTCGCCGCCTGCATAACGGCTGAACACAGATTGTAATCCATTATTGAGCCCGTTGCCTGCTACTGCAAAAATTAAATAAAAAACACCGGTTATACCTGCATTGCCCAATGCCTCTGTACTAAGATTACCCAAAAACATACTATTGGTAAGCATATTTATTTGCGGAATAATAATAGCCAGCGTAATTGGCAGCGCTATGGAAAGTATTTGTTTGTTGTTAACCTGAACTTTTAAATCTTTTATTGTTGCTGTTGCCTCCATAAGTTGGCAAATTTATCTTATTTTGCCTGCCAAATGCAAATTTTGAATCCATCTTTCAATATAGTGTCCCCTAATACTGATACTGCAGATTGCAGTTTGTTGATTGAGATCAGTGGCCCGGGAGTTTCATTTATAGTTATCAATGCAGATAACCATTGTAGCGCTTTATCGGTATATCATTTTGATGCCGGTACATCCCCTGATAAAGTAGGTAATTACTTAAACGATATTGCAGCCAGCCAGTCCATTTTACAACAGCAATTTAAAAAAATAAATTTTGTTTATGCATTTGCGGCATCAGTTTTGGTACCACAGTTATTTATAAATACCACTGCCAACAGGGGAATGCTTGAGCTGGTGTATGGTGACAGCACTGAAGGAATAGTACGCAATGATTTTATAAACCAGCACAAGTTCCACAATATTTACAGTGTGCCTAAACAGGTTGATTGGGAGATTGCTAATTTATTTTTGCATGGAAGCCATCATCATTTATATTCTTTGCTGGCGCAAATAAGTAAGCCAACAGGCAATCATTTATATTGTATTTTTAGTATTACTCAAATTACGGTGCAGTTATTAAAAGAGGGTCAATTGCAGGTGATACAAAGTTTTGATTTTAAAGAGCCGGCAGATGCGATATATCATTTATTAAATGTGTGTGAACGTTTTGAAGTAAATATAAATGAAACTGTAGTTCATCTGAATGGCATGATTGACGCAGATTCGAATTTATACCATGAGTTGTATAAATACATGGCTCATCCTGTATTTGAAGTATTGCCCAATACTTTTACTTATGATGAAGAAATAAAAAAATACCCGGCACATTATTTTAGTCATTTATTTGAATTAGCAACATGCGTATAATAAGCGGCATGCATGGAGGAAGAAAAATTAATCCGCCTGGCAATATGCCTTATACAAGGCCCACCACCGATATTGGCAAAGAAGGGCTTTTTAATATTATTCAGAATAACCTGGATATTGAAACATTAAAAACTCTTGATCTTTTTGGCGGCACGGGCAGCATCAGTTATGAATTGGCCAGTAGGGGGGCGGCAGACCTTACCATTGTTGAAAAAGATAGCAGCATGTATGAGTTTATAAAAAAAACATCACAAATACTGAACCTTGAAAATTTTAAACTGGTCAAATCGGATGTATTTAAATTTATAGATACCTGTACAGAACAGTACGATTTTATTTTTGCGGGGCCGCCATACGCAATGGGAACCATTGATGATTTGCCGGTAAAAATATTTGAAAAAAAATTGTTGAAAAAAAAAGGGTGGTTTGTACTGGAGCATACACCCCGCAACGATTATAAAAAATTTGATCATTATCATTCGGAACGTAACTACGGTACTACAATCTTTTCTATCTTTATCATATAAACCGTTTTATCAGTATTTTGTCCATTATCCGTTAGATTATTTATTAACAGTTTAATCTTATAACCGGACATGAATAAAATTGAGATCAGAAATATTTATAAAGACAAACGCCGGCAACTTTCTGTAGCCCAAAAAGAAAAAATGGATGCCCTGATATTGATACATTTTCAACAATTGGTAATTGATATTCCTGCATTAATAATGACTTACTCGCCCATAAAAGCCTTAAATGAATTTGACCCTGAGTGTATTACAGATTATTGCTACTTTAAAAATCCTGAGCAACAATTATTTTATCCCTTAATGCTGAAAAATACAGAGGATTGTGAATTAACTGCAGTGATTGTTGATGACAATACTTTTTTTGAAACAAATAAATTTGGCATTGATGAACCCATTGATGGCATCGATATGATACCCACAGAAATTGACATGTTTATTGTGCCCCTGTTGAGTTTTGATAAAAAAGGCAATAGGGTTGGATATGGTAAAGGTTGTTACGACCGGTTTTTAAAAAAATGTAGAAAAGATTGCATAAAAATTGGGTTTAGTTATTTTGAGGCTATTGAAAAAATTGATGATACCAACCAATATGATGTTAAATTAGATTATTGTATTACACCCGAAAGAAACTATACATTTAAAAATAAAAAACCTAACCATTGCTCAAAAGTTTCCGATATCTACTATTGCCTTTATCTTTTTTATACAGTATTATATT
>JAYVZR010000486.1:0-8153 GCA_043783135.1 Ferruginibacter sp.
GACGGTACAGGCCTATGCTCATTGGTACCAACAGTAATGCAATAATCACCAGTAAGGGTATATACTGCCATTGTATAAAAGCCTTCCAGTTTCTTTTAAGTATAAAATGCGGTACAAATGCAAATGCCGGAATCATCAGTGCCAGTGGGCCTTTCGTCATCATTCCGCCTGCAATGGCAATTGCCGCAACCAATAAATTTTTCCATTTATTATATTGATACCATTCTGCCAATTGCCAGATACTGGAGGCTACCCAACCCATTAACATAGTATCGGTTCTTACATCATGATTAATAAGAAACATGGCCTGGCAGCTAGCCAATAGTAAAGCACTTAATAAGGCAATTTCTTTTTTATAGAAAAGCAGCGCCAGTCTGTAGGTACTGTAAATAGCCAATAATGAAAATAAAAATGAAGGCAGGCGGTAGGCCCAGTCGTGTATGCCAAATATATACATCGAACAGCTGCTCAGCCAGAAAAGCATCGGTGGTTTATCCAGGTAATCATTTCCTAAATCGTATAACTGCAGGTAATTCCCCTTTAACAGCATTTCCCTGCTGATGGAAGCATATTGAGTGGCATCAATATCCATTAATGGAACACAAAAAATCCCCAGCAGATAGGAGATCAGGCATAATGCTAAAAGCTGTAATAGTGCTTTTTTTTCATGCATTCATTCCGGTTTAATCTTTAGTTATGAATAAGGGGAGGCTGAATTTTTTATTGAAATAAGAGGCTGTAAAATACCCGATACCACTTCCCAGTAAAGCACCACAGATAATGTCGACTGGATAATGTACACCAATATATACCTGCCCATAACTGATGCTTGCTGCCCAGAAAAATAACAGGTAGCCCCATTTTTTAAAATAAGGTTTTAAAGTAAAGTAAATGAAAAAAGCCATACCAAAATGATTGGTGGCATGCGATGAAGTAAAACTTGGGTTGTCTGAACAACCACCCAGCAACAAACGGATATGATCTGCCAACAGTATATCGTGGCAGGGCCTTGGCCTGTTTACAAGTGGCTTTAAAAGATGGCTGCTGATTTGGTCTGTAAGCGCCACAGTAAGCAGTAAACCCGCAATCCATGGCCAGGCTTTTTTACCAAAGTTTACCAATACAAATACCAGTAAAAAAATATACAACGGGAGCCAGGTAATAGAGTCCCTCCACATTGGGTAAATATTGTCAAGAAACGGATTTGTCCAGTCCTGATTGATTTTATTAAACAACCATCTGTCCCAGTTTTGTAATGTGGTTAACATCGGTATTTATAAAATGTTTTGGTGTAAAAAAGTTAGACTGTTCTTTTCTTTATCTATAGCCATCTGTTTTACTTCCCAGCGATAGGATTTGCCTTCTCCACGTAAATATTTTTCCCGTTCTGCCAACACCAGTTTTTTTCTTTGTGCATCTGTATCAATATCTTCTTCAAACAGAGTATAAATCGCTTCTGCTTTTTTATCTTCAATGCTATCAATGAACTGATGCAGTTTTTGACGTACGCTAGTTGTATTCATAACTATTTTTATTTTATACAAATTTACTTTTTTACAATTATTGCAATTCTTCAAATTAACATTTCTGAATTTTTACAGTTTTGAAGAAGGTCTCTGATACACAAAGATAAACAAGTTTAATATCAGCAGCTGATGAAGTAATAATGAATAAAATTTATGTAATCAGAAGACAAAAAGTGATGATAGACCGTGACTTGGCAGAGTTGTATGAAGTAGAAACCAAAAGATTAAAAGAAGCTGTAAGAAGAAATATAAATCAGTTCCCTAAAGATTTTATGTTTGAAATGAACAAAAAAGAACTTGAAAATTGGAGGACGCAAAATGTGTCCTCCAAAGAAGATAAACAAGGTTTACGCTATGCGCCGCTTTGTTTTACTGAGCAGGGAGTTACTATGTTATCCTGCGTTTTAAATAGCGACAGAGCGGTAGATGTAAATATCCAGATTATACGGATATTTACAAAAATGAAAGAAATGCTAATGACTGATAAAGATATTTTAACATTAGTATCCTGTTAAATTAGTTCAAATTTTAATTGTTCACATTTTTGTTCTTTGACATTCTTAGAGATAGTGCTTTGTAGCAGATCATTTAGATGTGTTTTATCAAAAATAGACGCACTCATTATCTGCAACATTTCATACCTTGACCTATTTATTTTGAGCTTGCTCTTGATTATTGCAATCAGGGTATAGGTAGTTATTGCTATATAAACCTGGGTCTTTACTGCGTTCATGGATGTACCCCAGAATTCAATTCAAATCGTCACCTTTTTGTCGGTTGTAATACACGTCTACTAAGAATTTCAAAGAACTTTTATATAATTTAACGGAACAGTAATGAACGCAGGTAATAAATATATCAATCCTATCAAGCCTAATAACTGGTATGTAATTACAGGAGGACCGGGTTTGGACAAAAAAGTAAATAGAGACCGTATTGCCGGGTAAAACTTTACGGTGATTCTGCATTATTCCATAAAAATTAATTCTCAAATTTCAGGCCCGACCGTATTAAGCCTTAATCCTTAATTTTGCCCAATACAATAAATATGCAGATAGCTTCTTATATCGATCATACCATTTTAAAACCAACCACACTTGTTACAGATATTGAAAAACTTTGCTCCGAAGCCATGCAATACCATTTTGCAGCGGTATGTGTACCCCCGCCCTTTGTAAAAAAAGCTGCTGCTTTGGTAAGTGGCAGCGGTGTTAAAGCAGCTACTGTTATTGGCTTTCCATTTGGTTACTCCGCCATTGAAGCAAAAGTTGCCGAAAGCGTTTTGGCCATTATAGATGGGGCCGATGAACTGGATATGGTAATCAATATCAGCGCCCTTAAAAATAACGACTGGCAGTTTTTAGCCGGGGAGATAAACGCTGTTTTACCCATTGTACGAAAGAAAGATAAAATAATAAAAATAATTATTGAAAGCGGTTTATTAACCGATGAAGAAATTATTAAGTGCTGCAACCTTTATGGGGCAGCCGGGGTAGATTTTTTAAAGACCTCTACCGGCTATGCAGAAAAAGGGGCTACAGTAGAGGCTGTGCAATTGATGCGTAAACACCTGGCCAATAAAATACAGATCAAAGCAAGTGGTGGCATAAAAACCTATACTTTTGCCAAACAACTGACAGATGCAGGCGCTACAAGGATTGGCTGCAGCAGCAGTATAAAAATTGTGACCGAAGCCGGACAGTTAAATTAAACGGAACAGTTTTTGTCAATTGCTTATTATGAAAAAAATATTTTTTGTATTGCTTCCTTTTTTTACAGCATACCAGGCTATGGCACAAACTGTACCGGTAAAAGATACGGCTAACCTGGGCAAAGTAACTGTGTACAAAGACAACCGGCTTGATGCCCTTGTAAAAAAGGAAATTGAATCGAATGAAATTTATGCGCTTGGGCCTAAGTCGGCAAAAGGTTACAGGCTGATGCTTTTAAATACCAGCGACAGGCCATTGGCCATGAATGTAAGGGCCCAGTTACTGCAGCGGTATCCTGAGCAAAAAGTGTATATGAGTTTTCAACCACCCTATATCAAAATAAAATTTGGTAATTTTTTAGAATCGGACGAGGCAGAAAAATACAGGAAGGAAATTATCAAAACCAAATTGGTTGCTAACAATATATATGTGTTACCAGAAATTATTGAAGTGAAACCTGACAAGGACAAGGATAAAGAAACCAATAATTAATACCGGCAATACCTTATTAAAATGGCCTGGCTTAAAAGGAATTATAAAAACGAATTATACTAATTATCGTCAGCTTTTATTAATCAGTGTAATTCGTAAAAATCAGTGTAATAAATTTTACGACATAACATACATACAAACCGTGAGTGAACCTTTACAACAGCAAATAAAAAACCTGGCAAAACAATATGCTGATGAATTTATTGAAGTACGCCATCACCTGCATACACATCCCGAATTAAGTTATAAAGAATTTGAAACCTCTGCGTACATACAACAAAAATTAACTGCATTAAATATTCCTTTTGAAGTAAAAGCCACTACCGGTGTTATAGGTTTATTAAAAGGTAAAAATCCAGGCAAACGGGTGGTAGCTTTAAGAGCCGATATGGATGCACTGCCCATAACAGAAGAAAATGATGTGCCTTATAAATCTGTGAACTCCGGTATCATGCACGCTTGCGGGCATGATGTACATACTACTTGCCTGTTGGGTGCAGCAAAAATTTTAAGCAATTTAAAAGACGAATGGGAAGGAACGGTGAAACTTATTTTTCAGCCCGGTGAAGAAAGAAACCCCGGTGGTGCAAGTATATTGATTAAAGAAGGGGTGCTGCAAAATCCGGCACCACAAAATATTTTTGCCCTGCATGTACACCCCGGCTTACCGGTGGGTAAACTTAGTTTCAGGGGCGGCATGGTAATGGCCAGTGCCGATGAAATTTATATAACCATCCGTTCAAAAGGTGGCCATGCAGCGGCACCACAAAATACTGTGGATACTATTTTAATTGCGTCACATTTAATAGTGGGCCTGCAACAAATTGTCAGCCGTAATAATGATCCGTTTAACCCGTCCGTATTATCCATTACTTCTTTCCAGGGTGGTTACACAACCAATGTCATTCCTTCAGAAGTAAAGCTGATGGGTACTTTCAGGGCCATGAACGAAGAGTGGCGCTTTAAGGCACATGGGCTCATTACTAAAATTGCCACCGGACTGGTGCAAAGCATGGGTGCCGAAATTGATATAAAAATTGATGTGGGTTATCCCTTTGTTTTGAACAACCATGCACTTAATGATGCGGCCCGTAAAAAAGGCGAAGCATATGTTGGCACCGCCAATGTGGAGGAAACAGAACTACGGATGGGTGCAGAAGATTTTGCCTATTACTCTCACCAAATACCTGGTTGTTTTTTCAGGCTGGGTGTTGGTAATAAAGCCAAAGGCATTTCAATAGGTGTACATACGCCCACTTTTAATATTGATGAATCGGCTATTGAAATTGGTATGGGTATGATGGCTTTGTTGGGGGCTACGGGGGCTGAGTAAGCGGCATATTACAAATACAATAGCTAGCCGAAATTATCAATACTTTTTAAATGGAGAAGCTTTTCTATTTTTTATTGTTACTAATTATTTTTTCATCTTGTGACTCTATAGATAAAAGATTCGAAGAAGAAAATAAAACATTTCATGCTGCCCCTTCAACCAGTGGCATTGGCTCCTTATATTTTGCTTTGTACAAAGACAATAATTATAGAATCTGTAATTCTGGAGGCGTTGGCGAAAATTGTTATATAGGGAAATATTTAGCAAATGGTGATACTATTACTTTGAATAAATTGAATATAGAAAGTTCATTAAAATATAATCGTTTCATAATTAAAAGGTATTCCGAACAAGATAGCAGTTATTGGAAATGGAAATATATCCGTAGCAACAGACCTTGGTCTGAATTAAAAGAACTTGACATCTTAATGGGTGGAACAGGTGATATTTATCAGATTGACAAAAAAAATAATATAGCTCAATATGAGTATTCTTTTATTATCCGATTAGACAGTTTGCAAAATACAGCTAACGACTTAAAGTAAATTTTCGCCCTCGTTGGTGCTCTACTCTTCTTCGTAAACACAACGTCTAACTTTAACCACAACTATTAAACTCTATGATAAAATTTCAATATCGTTATTTCATTTTCGCTGTAATTCTATTCCTTATTGAAGTTTATATTGCATTATTTGTAGATGATGAAATTATTAGATCTTATGGTGGGGATTTTTAGTCGTCATCTTAATCTACTGTTTCATAAGGTCGTTCTTAAATTTTACAGTTTGGAAAATGGCACTCGTGGCATTATTGTTTTCTTATGCAATTGAGGCTTTGCAGTATTTTAAAATAGTTGAAATAGTAGGTCTTGAAAAATCGAAATTTGCAAGAGTAATAATTGGAACATCTTTTTCGTGGGTTGACATTCTTGCTTATACATTAGGAATTGTATTTGTATTACTCATTGAATTTATCGCAGCTAAAATACCGTCTTTTGCCCATGTTGGAGTTCCACTCCTCATCCTAAACACAACATCCAACCTCGTGAGCCGCCGTCTGGTCTCCGACCAACGGCACAAGTTGCGGGATGTTTTTTTATTCTCAGCTAAATGAAAATAAATTATCATGAACCTCAATCAAATAACTGTTCCTGTAATGGATGTACAAAAATCAATTGAGTTTTATAAAAAATTAGGGCTGCATTTAATCGTTGAATCGCTTCCGCATTATGCAAGGTTCAGTGCCCTGATGGCGTGCCACTTTTTCTTTACACCATGTTAGCCAATTGGCTTCGTGCGAAGGCATCTGGATTTATTTTGAAGTGGAGAAATTAGACCTGTATGTTCAATTACTCATTAACCAGGGATTGTTTTTGAAGAATTACCCAATGATAAGCCATGGTTATGGCGGGAAGCAAAATTAAAAGATATAGATAATAACCAGGTAATTCTATATTTTGCCGGAACCAACAGAACTGACCCGCCATGGAAAATTACGGCTTCCTGATTAATATGCTGAAGATTCAGGGCTTTGAAAATCATTTTAGTACCTTGCCACTTATTTATTAAATATTACCCTTTATTCACTTTAATAAAAACTTAATTGTAACCATGTACTGAAATATTTGTTTTAGTAAATAAGCAATAATCTATACTGGTTATTTACAGGCGGTTAACATAAAAAATTAAGGAATAGTAAAAAATTATGTCAAAAGAATTAAGTAAGCAACAGGCTCTGGAATATCATGCCAAAGGCAGGCCAGGAAAAATTGAAGTAATACCCACTAAAGAATACAAAACACAAAGAGACCTTTCCTTAGCCTATTCACCCGGTGTAGCAGTACCTTGTCTTGAAATTGCTGCCAACCCCGAAGACGTATATAAATACACTGCCAAGGGAAACCTTGTAGGCGTTATCAGCAACGGAACTGCAGTTTTAGGTTTGGGCAATATAGGGCCAGAGGCAGGTAAACCTGTGATGGAAGGAAAGGGCGTATTGTTTAAAATTTTTGCAGATATCGATGTATTTGATATTGAGATAAATGAAACTGATCCGGAAAAATTTGTACAGATAGTAAAGGCGCTGGAACCAACTTTTGGCGGCATTAACCTGGAAGATATAAAGGCACCGGAATGTTTTTATATAGAACAAAGGCTGAAGGAAGAATTGAATATTCCGATCATGCACGACGACCAGCATGGTACCGCTATTATATCGGCAGCCGCTTTGTTAAACGCACTTGAATTACAAAAAAAGAAAATAGCCGATGTGCGTATAGTGGTTAATGGGGCAGGGGCCGCTGCAATGGCTTGTATGAAATTATACGAATCACTGGGTGCCAAACACAGTAATTTTATGGTGTTTGACAGAAAAGGAATTTTGTACAAAGGCAGAGAAGATGTGGAAGACCTGAAAAAAGATTTTTGTGTAGATGATAAGTATAAGGATTATGATCTTGTTAAAGCTTTAAAAGACGCTGATGTATTTGTTGGCCTAAGTGTAGGCAATGTGGTAACTGCAGAAATGGTGAAAAGCATGGCCAAAAAACCCATTGTATTTGCACTGGCTAACCCCGACCCGGAAATAGCATACGACATTGCAGTGAGCAGTCGTAAAGATTTGATCATGGCCACGGGCAGAAGTGATTATCCCAACCAGGTTAATAATGTATTGGGCTTCCCCTATATATTTCGTGGTGCCCTTGATGTTAGGGCTACAACCATTAATGAAGCAATGAAACTTGCAGCGGTAAAGGCATTGGCAGCTTTAACAAGAGAACCGGTACCGGATATGGTTAACCTTGCCTACAACGAAAAAACAATTTCTTTTGGTGCAGATTATATTATTCCAAAAGCATTGGACCCACGCTTACTCTCTACTGTTGCACCTGCTGTAGCAAAAGCAGCGATGGAAAGTGGTGTGGCAAAATACCCCATTGAAGACTGGGAAGCCTATAAGCTTGAACTGAATAAACGCCTTGGTTTAGATAACCAGCTAAGCCGCGTAATAGGCAGTAAAGCAAGAAAGGACCCGAAAAGGGTGGTATTTGCAGATGCGGAAAATATAAAGATTTTAAAAGTTGCCCAGCTG
>JAYVZR010000487.1:0-8145 GCA_043783135.1 Ferruginibacter sp.
CCGGATGAACGGTTATATGCGTGGTGGGTTTTTACTGGGCATAGCATTTAGCTCCACAGTTTTCTCCATCATACTGCACAGTTATTCATTTCGTACAACAGCAATTGTGCAAACTATTGCACTTGGATTTTTTTCATTATTATTCTTTTTTACGAGGCTTGAAATTGGCAACACACTGTTGCCTTCTGCAAAAAAGACAGACCGCAAAACCAATAATGAAGAAAATCCATCTTTTAAAACAGTATTTAAAAATGTTTACAAAGGAATAGTTGCGAAAGAAAGTTTGCAATATCTTTTTCTTATTTCGCTTATTTATTTCTGTTCGAGTGTCTTCATTCGTTCATACACCTACCATCTTATCAATGTTATGAAATGGCCCGACAAACAAGTGTCGCTGCTGCAAGGTGGTTGGGGCAGCATAGCAACCTTTATTGCAATTATTTTGGCAGGCCGTACCTCAGACAAACTCGGCCATAAATCTATGCAGGTAATTGTAATGTGGTGTGTCTGTATTTTTTTACTGATATTGAATGCAACGAATTTTTTATGGCCGTATCAATATTATTCGGGTACAGCCCTTGTGCTTTGGAACCTGGCAGATCCATTACTAAGTGTTGCTGTGTTCCCTATTTTAATGGGATTATGTGTGAAGAAAGTTGAAGGGTCACAATTCACTACCTATCTTGCTTTGATCAATCTTTGCGACGTGCTGGGCTCCTATGTTACCGGTTGGAGCCTGACTGTAATAACTGCGCCGAAACTCGGTTTAATTTGCGGTGTAAGCTTACTTGCCGTTTTAATCTTTATAAAATTTCGCAAACATTACGGCGTTATCCCTTCTATATAGCAATTACTTCGACTGCAACCTGGCTTTAAAATCTTCAATTAATTTTTTTACGTCTTTATTTACATTAGGTGATAGTAAAAAATATTCTTCTAAAAAATTAAGATAAAACAAACGTACATTTTTATAAAGCTCTTTATCATTCGCAGCCGAGGTCATTGAATCCGGGCGTTTACGATATAAATTATTTGCAACTGCAGAGATGTAAATAATTTCTTTTGAATAGACTTTGCTTAAAAAAGCCTGGTCCTCATATAATTGATAAATGCCCGAAAATCTTCCTTCAAAACCACCGCTGCGTTTAAGCGCTTCGCGGCTGATAATAATTCCTGACGGACAAGGAGGCTGGCCATCACCCAGCGGATATAACCGTTTCATTAATTCAGTGGGTTGGTAAACTCCCTGAGGTGCGCCTATTTCAACCAATTCATTTTTAATACCTTCCTCTTTCCAACTGTACCAAAAATAAGAGGCTTCGCAAATTATATTCACCTTGGGAAATCGATAAAAAATCTCCATTTGATGCTGCAACTTTTCGGATAGCCAAAAATCATCTGCATCCAAAAAGGCAATCATTTCACCGTGCGCATGCTCAATGCCTGTATTCCGGCTAACTGTAAGGCCCTTGTTCACACGGCCCGCGTGCTGAACATAAAAAATACGCTCCGGAAATTTCGAGGCGTATGATTTTGCAATGGCAGTATCTTCTTTCAATGAGCCGTCATCAATTAAAATAATCTCCCAATAGCTGTACGTTTGATGCAGCACACTTTTAATGGCTTCTTCAAGCCATACACCTGCATTATAAAACGGAATAATTACAGAAACTAATGGGGTATTGTTCATAACTATGCGGAAAGGCTATATAACATGAAATATGCGTAACTGTTTAAGAGAAGGCGATTTTTTATTTTTTTGGTAGTTTTAAATTAGAAATCTTTTTTCACTTTGTTTTGTAACCACGGCCAAATAAGTTCCCTCAACCAATCAAACACAATACGGGCAAAGCAATCTGTATCACAAAAAAAATTACAAACCCGCCTGCCTGTTAAATGCCCCGATTACCCTAAGCCCTTCTATTTCGCTTAACAATAAATCGGAAAGTTCGTTAAAATAAGTTATTGCAATTAATTAATAATTATTAAGGCGAAAACCCCGCCGGGACTAAAAATAGTTATGTCTGTATCGGTTGTTCTGTTTCGGTTGGTTTAATTTTATTTTTCTTGTCGTGTTGTTTTTTTATAAGCCGCATTACCAAAGGAACAAACATAGGCAGTGCAGATGAGATGTAGGGATTTACCAGGTACACAAAAGCAATAAGCGTAAACATAGCAGGAACAACAATAGCCCTGAAAGAATAATATTTAGCATCGGACCGGCTTAAGCCTTCTGATAATTTTTTTGCCGGATTGCCAATGTGGCGCCACATAAACAGGTTGAATAAGCCAAGTAAAATTATGTTGGCTGTGTAAAAAATAACCGGCGTAAGTACATGTTTCATCACATATTCACTATAAAAAGCAGTGCTGAAAGGCATTAAGGCAACTGCAAATAAAAACAGCAGGTTAAGCCTTAAAAGCTTTGGGGTATAGTTTACCACATATCCAAACAGGCGGTGATGTACCGTCCAGTAAATACCAATGAACATAAAACTGATAATGAAACCAAAGAATTTAGGAAGCAGGTGAGCCAGGGCCTGCAATAATTTTCCTTCGGTAAGTTCTGCTGTATCAATTTCCGGCACCTTCAATTCAATAACAAGTAAGGTTATCGCAATGGCAAAAACTGCATCGCTGAAAAGGATCATCCTCTCAAGCTGAAATTCTTTTTTAAGTTCATTGTGCAATTGGTTCACAAAAGAGAATTAAGACCTGAAAATACTTCTCTTTTTTTAATTTTTGATTTCTTCCGGCAATTTAGTGGCTGGCTGTTTTAATAATTCAATTTTAAATGCGTAGGATGAATTTAAAATATACTTGTTGAAAGTAACTTTTTTATGGCTTTCAGGGGTACATCAATTACTCCCATTTGTGCTTTTTGAACATTGTGGTTATTTTTTCCTGCAATAACTATTACTTCTCCCATCGTGCCAATATTACTTTCTAAAAAAATATCTGTGGTAATATTTGTTTTAGTAATAATTTTTTTTGCATTGATTTTATAACCCTGGTAGGATACAAGCAACTCGATGGTATCTGCAACAGGAACTGTTAATGAAAAAAACCCATACTGGTTGGCGGAATTTCCTGTTTCAGTATTTGCATTTACAACCGAAATGCCAATCAACGCTTCTTTTGATGCTGCATCTTTTACGTAACCGCTGATGGCGATTTTTTGAGCCATCGTGTAAAAAGGCAAAACATTCATGGGTAGTAGAAAGATTTTTTGTTGTATAATGAGATTTTAAGATGAGTTAATTACAGCGTCCTGCAAGGAATACAATAGTAGCTTCAAAGAAGTACCGTTGGGAATAAAAAAATCATACCGTAAATGACGGCAACAAACAGAGCGATCGTATTCAAATCATTAGTACGAAAAATAATTTCGGTTGTTCCCTTTATTAATTAGTGCCAGAAAAAGGGAATTTTATTTATTTTAATCTTTCGCAGAATGATATTTCGTCCCGGGCGGGTTTTCGCTGCATAATCTTCAATGTATAAAAGAACTACCTGCGAAACCCCGACGTTTGAAAGAGCCATAAACAGCATCGTTACCTAAAAATATTATTATAACTTTATTCAATGGCGATAAAGCTTAAGCATAGTAATGGTTTCTCTACTTACTTTATTACATTCACCTGTGTAAATTGGATACCATTGTTTGACATAACCAACAGTTATGATTTGTGTACAATTGGTTTACTGTTTTAAAAAAAAAGTATAATGCAGATGTTATGGCATACGTCATCATGCCCAACCATCTTCATGTAATATTGTATTTTCACTATCTTGACCTTTAGTGTTACTTTTAATTCGAAGAGTGGGTGCATTTAATTACTATAGTAGTATACGTCGGGGTTTCGCCAATATCAGTTATTGCAATTAATTAATAATTATTAAGGCGAAAACCCCGCCGGGACTAAAAAAGAGAGATTGGTTGGGTGAGGGGTTATTAATTTATTTTAAACTCACCGGGGTTGACGGAAAAATATTGAAGAGACTTAAAAAATCTGCCGGGGTTGGCCACATTTTTTTACATTGAACTACTTTACAAAACCATATTTTGTAAGCATTAAATCTCCGTCCTTAATCAATCCTATTCCGGGAGTGTATAGTTTATACACTTTCGCTTTTGGTTCGAGCGGGGTTGTTTCTTCTGTTTTTAGGCAGTTGAGAAAAGTTCCTGCAGGTGTTTGTAGCGTTTCTTTTAGACTTATGATTTCTACCCTGTCCAGGGCAACTCCCGGAGCAATTTCGTTATAAAACCTTGCCCCTGTCAATACAATTCCAGGCATCATAATTCCTGCTTTATTATTCCCTTCTGCTATCCAGGAGCCCTCATGATTTATAATTTTATCATTTTTATACATATCCACTTCTTCACCAAAATAAAACACACTACCGGTTTGTTTGCAGAAAGCAAAGAAATTCCGGGATATCTCCACTGTCTTTCCATTTACTGATTCGTTTTCTTCCACAATTCTTGTTTCTACATTACCAATTTTTTTTGTTTTGTTTAAAACAGTGATAACAAGTTTCCTTTTGTCTTTTCCTTCCATTCCTTCCAGTACCAATTGGTAACCCGGCTCAAGAATAAAGAAATTATTATGCCCCATTGTTTGAAAGCTGCAACTATCCTGCAGGAATGATTCGGTAAATTGTTTACCGGCGGGTTTGTTTTGTGCCAAACTGTTAATACATAATGATAAAAATACAAGACAAAGTGCTGATAGTTTTTTCATGATTTATAATTTTATATGATTTATAATTTTATTTTTAACCCTGCCGAAAATCCAATGGAATTGGGTAAGTTTTAACTGCTGCATCTTTATTAATTGAGTTTAAAGCATCCTTATAGTGGGCATTATTGTAAAAGAAAGTTTATCTGTCAGTTTATATGATTGCACCAATACCTCCCAAACCGTTAAGGTAAACAGGCAATCAGTAACAGTGCAATTTTCTGTTTCATTTATAGAGTTTATAAAAAAATAAATAGCCCCTCACAATAAATAAGGAGGGGGTTATATACCCCTGATACACCCTCATAGTGTATTAAAAAACGGAAAAAATAAGAGCCAACGCAATTACAAGGATTGTAAAACCAATTGTATTAAATGTTTTTAAACTGATTGTCTTCATAACTATGATTTTAATTTTTAAAATGATGATTCAGAAAATACCCCCGAACCTATATAAAATTATTTCATAAACTGCTTTATTAAATAGTAGCAGGTATTCAGCAGATTGGTTGGGTGTAACCAAAAATATTTTTAAACTCTTCCGAAAAAATAAATTCATTTAGCTGTTGCACCTTCTTTTCATTGTGAGTATCATTACTCGGTATTAATAAAATTGGGATGAAGATTACTATATTGATTTTATCGTGTCCCAGCGAAGGCAGCGCGACTTTTAATAGATTACTGTATGATTCGCTTGCTGCAATTAAAAAGGAATTCTTAGGTAGCTTTATCTTTCGTCCCGGCGGGGTTTTCGCTGCATAATCTTCAATGTATAAAAGAACTACCTGCGAAACCCCGACGTTTGAAAGAGCCATAAACAGTATCAGCCCCGAAAAATAGTATTATAATTTTATGCAATGGCAATAAAGCTTAAGCATAGCAATGAATTCCATACTTACTTTATTACATTCACCTGTGCAAATTGGATACCATTGTTTGACATAACCAACAGTTATGATTTGGTGTACAATTGGTTTACTGTTTTAAAAAAAAAGTATAATGCAGATGTTATGGCATACGTCATCATGCCCAACCATCTTCATTTAATATTGCATTTTCACAAGGAAGGATTTAATCTCAACAGCATTATTTCAAATGGTAAAAGATTTATGGCATATGAAATAATAAACCGGCTGAAATCTGCAGGTAACACAACCATGCTGGAAAACTTAGGCAGTCTTATAACAGCACGGGAAAAGAAAAAAGGGCAGTTTGACCTTTATCATTTAGACAATCAAAATATTTTTTGGCAGACAGTTGGTTATTTACTTTTTTCGGAACGGTCCACTTATCAAATACCATAAAGATTGATACTTGTCATCTTTTGAGTCCTCTAAACCAAACTGCAATTTTTCAGGACTAATTTTTTGATAAGTACCAAAAAGCCTGTCCCAAAAACTAAACATTGCACCATAATTTGAATCAGTAAAAGATTGTGGATATGTATGATGAATCCTGTGAAAACTTGCAGTAGCAAATACATATCCAAAAATATTTTCAAACCAATTAGGAAATTTCAGGTTAGCATGTTGTATAAAAAGAAGCGGCACATAAATTAAAAAATACACAATTATTGTATTAACACCGTAGCCAAAAATTAATGCAGTTGACATTTCAGTAAGTGTTACGCCAATGTTGTCAAATGGATGGAACCTGTAAGCCGTTGTTGAGTCCATCTCACCATCACTATGATGTATTTTATGAAATCTCCAAATCAGATTTAATCTGTGAGACAATCTGTGATAAAAATAATCACCACAATCTAAAAATACGATTCCAATAATAACTTTAAATGTTGAGCTTATGAAGAATTGGTTAAGCAGGCCCAATTTCTCAGTGTCAAGATAGTTATACCAAGCAGCTGCTAAATAGTTTACTGGAATTGTGATGGATTATATAAAACAATAAAAGTCCAATATTTCTTCCGGTATGAAGTGAGCGGTTTTTTTGAAGCTTAAAATATGGCCAAAATGTTTCAAGAATAAAAAAGAAAGTAAGCAATGCAAAAATTTGCAAATTGCTTTCAACCTCTTCAAATAGAAAGTCCATAGTGTATATTTTACTCAAATAAATTCACTGCTTCGTCTTTTGATCCAGTATTTCATAATTTCAAAGTTAAAGGAAGAAGTCATACGCTACAATAAAATCTTCGTTTTTTCGCCAATTAGTTTTGCCCGCAAACCATTTCATTTACTTATTTTTAGCAATATGAAATTGATATTTTATTTGCCCTGAATCAAAAGAATTTGACTTATTCTCTCCGCCATGGATTTCTATGACACACAAACCATTTCCGCACTAACCAATCCCAATACAAAACTGTAAATATGTTTTTCAAAAAGCCAAACTCATCAATATCTTTCCCCACTCTGTTCGATCATCTATAAAAAATAACAATAAAAAACCGGGAAGAATAATGCTTCCCGGTTTCAATATTTATTATAACGATTATTTTTTTGCTTTAATCACCTCGTACCATATCTCACCATTTTGCTGTACTACTGGCTTATATTGTGCGCCATTTGCGGTATAAAAAGTTTCGCCATCTATCACTGCTGTTTCATAGCCGGATGGCAAGCTCTCAACCACTGCACCTACCGGGGGAGATATTACATAATAATTGCTTCCTCTCTGATCATAGTAAGTGCCGTTAAAATAATAGTAAGGATAGTCTTGCACATAAATTCTCCGGTATCCAACCGGTAATACATTAATGTAAATACCTATTGGTGGAGCTGTTACGATAAACAGATTGTTATAAGGGCGGTAGTATACGCCATTCCAGTAGCGGTAACCAATGCCACCAAAGCCGACACCAAAATAAAATACCGGAAGGCTGTAATAATAACTGTTTAGCTTTGGAAGATATCCATACCTCCAGCAGGGGTTATAAGCATTATATACAGGGCTTCTATTATAGCCATACACTGGACGATAGCCTGGCCTGCTGTAAGTACCTGTAACGGGGTGGTTGTAGTAATTATTAACCGTTCTATTCGTATTAAAATCACGGCCATTATTAATATTGCTTCCTGTATTTGGGTCGTGGCTAAAATCTCTGTCCTGATTAATATCCCTGTTGCTGTTAAAATCACGATTTACACTGCCTGTGTTACTATTCCTCTCCTGGTTAATTTCCCGGGAAGTACTACTGGTATTGTTATTCCTTTTTGGGCTAAAGTTTCTTTCCCTTTCTCTTACCACTGTATTTTGGGGTCTGTTGAAATCACGGCTATAACTTTCCCTGCTAATGGCTACATCGGATCTCCTGTTTTCCCCACCACGTGCAGACTGTTCTCTCATATAACTTTGCCTGCCGCCGCCGCCTTCTTTCCCCTCACCATTTCTCCTACCTTGAGCAGACGCCGAAACAGCGAAAAATCCACCGACTAATAACGCAACT
>JAYVZR010000488.1:0-8122 GCA_043783135.1 Ferruginibacter sp.
TGGGAGATAATTATGTAGATATGACGGAAGAGAATATTGCCAGGGGTGATCCATTTGGTGTATATAAAAGCGATAACCCCTTTGCTATGTTTGTGTACATTGCCATGAACAATAGTTTTGTAGCACTGCTGATGGTAATTGGCGGATTACTGGCAGGTATCGGTACAATTTTTGCAATGTGGCAAAACGGATTAATGTTGGGATGTTTCCAGTATATGTTTTTTTCAAAAGGCCTGGGTATAAGTTCTGTAATGGTAATATGGGTGCATGGAACATTGGAAATTCTGGCTTTTGTAATAGCCTCCACTGCAGGATTTATTATAGCACAAGGCATTCTTTTTCCGGCTACTTTTTCCAGGATGGTTTCTTTTAAATTGGCCATTAAAGATGCATTAAAAATAATGATTGTTTTAGTACCGGTATTTATTATTGCTGCCTTCTTTGAAAGTTATGTAACCCATTTAATGAGTAATACTTTTGATAAAGAAAACAATATTGGCTTACCAGTGTGGGTCAGTGCTGTTATCCTTTTACTGTCATTGTCATTTATACTTTGGTACTTTGTTATTTACCCTATTCGCCTACATAAAAAAAATTATCAGTTGCAAAAGGATAGTTTTATAAAACTGCATTTAAAATAAAAATGAGGTGTACAAAATTGCTCATATCCCTGTGCCTGTCTGTTCTTTGCAGCTTGCATTCCAGTGCACAGGATACTGATTATGTGTATGCTGATTCTTCTGTTTTACGGGCTGATTCTTTATCATCAAGAACTTTAGTTTTCGATAAAAGCAACCAGCCGAATAAAAATTCAGTAATTGACAGTTCTTTACAAAAAAGCCAGGTTTCTATTTTAAATGATTCAGCTGAAGCATTAAAAAATGCCAGTTCTTTCGCCTATGCTAAAAATTTAGATAGTATTTTAAAAGCTTTACAAAAAGAGCAACTTAGCAGGGCTGAACCGGCAAAGGAGCATATTTCGTGGCTGGAAAGATTTTTATTTTCATCTTTCACAAAAATTTTTTTCTGGATAATGGCTTGCTTTTTTATTTTATTTATTTTATATAAACTTTTTTTTACTGCAGGTATTTTTCAGCGGCAAACCGCCAGCAGTAATGTTACCTTTATACCGGTGGAGGAAGAGCATTTATTGGCAACCACAGATTATAATAATTTGATAACCCGGGCAGCAGCAGCTAAAAATTACCGGCTGGCAACCAGATATCATTACCTGCAGACATTACAAAAATTAGCTTTAAAAAATGCCATACTATTTGCACCTGAAAAAACCAATTACCAATATATAATGGAATTGTTTGCCAAACCATACAAGGATGAATTTATTTCCTTAACAATAAACTATGAATATGCCTGGTATGGTGGATTTGAGATGAATGAAATTATTTTTACTACCATTCAAAATAATTTTAAACAGTTTAAGAATCAATTATAATTATTTTGAGAAGACGCACTTTATATTGTTACATTTCAAATTGCCGCTACCGGTTTCGGCGGGTGGGGACACCGGCCGAGGCTGAGCCGTTGTTGGTGTCACCACCAACCACTTGTTGCAGTGACAGTTTGGAATGCACCCGTTTATATTGTTGCATTCTTTTATTGCTGGCATTGTTTTTTGCATCTTGTGGCAAAAAGCAACTTGTATTACCACCATTAAAAGAAACCTTTTCAAAGAGAGATAAAAACCCTTTCGGCAGTTATGTTTTTTACAACCAGTTGAAGCAACTATATTATAACAATGAAATAAATACCGAAAAACAAAACTTTGAAACTGTTTGGCAAAATATTTCTGATACAGCTGCTGTATATATTTTAATCAGCAAAAATTTATTTCTTTCTCAAGCAGGCCAAAGATCAATGCTTCAATATGTAAATGAGGGCAACAGTTTATTCATCAGCAGCGAAAACATAGATGGCAGTTTGCTTGATTCACTCGGTTGCATAGAGGCCCCGCCTTTATTTGTCAATGGCGCTTTGTCAGATATACAAACAACTTCGGTAAAAATGGATACCGCTTTTTTTGAAGATACGTCAGCATATAGTTATTATTATTTACCGTTAAGCAATCATTTTAAAAGTTACGATACCAGTATTACCAATGTGCTGGGAACAAATGCAGCCGGCAAGGCAGATTTTATTGAAGTGTTTTATGGAAAAGGAAGGTTTTATCTTCATTGTGAACCAAGGGCTTTGAGTAATTATTTTTTATTGCAAAAAATAAATTATCAATACCTGCAAAATATTTTCCAGCCTGGCAGTACAACACCGGAGCATGTATATTGGGATGATTATTATAACAAAAAAAATTACCCGGACAACAGCATGGGAAGTAAAAATGCGGTAGACTTATTGCTGCAATACCCTGCAACAGCATGGGCTTTTTGGCTGGCACTGATTTTACTGGCGCTATATATTTTGTTTGGCGGAAAACGCCGGCAACGCATTATAGAAAAAATTTTACCCAATACCAATACCACGGTTGCGTTTACAGAAACAGTTGGCAGATTATATTTACAAAAAAAGGATAACCGCAATATTGCGCAAAAAATGATCACTTATTTTCAGGAACATATCCGAAAACAATATTATTTAAATACCAACCAGGTAAACGATGATTTTATTACAGCACTTAGCAGAAAAGCTAATGTACCGAAAGAAACTACAGCAGCTTTATTTCAATCAATTGACATGGTACACAATTTACCTGAAGTAAGCGATCGGCAATTATTATTATTAAACCAGCAAATTGAATATTTTTATAAAAATAAAACCTAATGGAAGCAGATGTTTTTCACCAACGCACTAACCTGTCGGGCCTAAACGAACGGATACATGCAATAAGAAATGAAATTGGAAAAGTTATAATAGGCCAGCATAAAATGCTTGATCTGTTAATGATAGGATTATTATGCGACGGGCATATTTTGATTGAAGGCGTACCAGGTGTGGCAAAAACGCTTACTGCTAAACTCATGGCAAAAGTTATTGATGTAGATTTTAGCAGAATACAGTTTACCCCTGATTTAATGCCGAGTGATGTTGTGGGTACGTCTGTATTTAACCCAAAAGAAGGCGATTTTTATTTTAAGCCGGGCCCGGTTTTCAGCAATATTGTTTTAATAGATGAAATTAACAGGGCGCCCGCCAAAACCCAGGCTGCATTGTTTGAAGTGATGGAAGAGCGGCAAGTAACCGTAGATGGAGTTACGCATGAAATGCGTTTTCCATTCATCATTCTTGCTACGCAAAACCCGGTAGAGCAGGAGGGTACTTACCGTTTGCCGGAAGCCCAGCTGGACCGTTTTATTTTTAAAATTGATGTGCAATATCCAAACCTGCAGGAAGAAATAGGCATATTACAAAGCCAGCAATCAAGCCCGCAGGCAGAACTGCTAAGCCAGGTAAATAAAATTGTATCTTCTTTTGAAATTCAGCAATACAGGGCCATCCTTCAATCAATTATTGTAGAGCCTAAATTGATTGAATTTATTGCCAGGATTGTGATTGAAACCCGAAATAATCCTGCGCTATACCTGGGGGCATCTCCCAGGGCATCATTGGCAATTTTAAAAGCTTCCAAAGCCAATGCCGCCATAAAGGGCAGAGATTTTATTACTCCTGAAGACATTTTGGAAATGGCAACACCTGTATTAAGGCACCGCATCATTCTTACACCCGAAAAAGAGATGGAAGGCATTACCCCCGATGAACTGATTGAAACTATTGTAAAAACTATTGAAGTACCCAGGTAAAAACCCGGCTAAAAACAACGGTAAATTTTATTCAGCTGTTTCTATTAACTTATGACATTTATAAAAAAATATATCGGCGCACTTTTTTTAACTCCGCGTTTTTATTTGGTAGTGGGCGCTTGTATTGTTTTATTTATTGTATCTTTTTTTTATACTCCCTTATTAATTGTTCCCCAAATTGGCTGGTATGTAATAGTAATGCTGTTATTGATTGATTACTTCTTTTTGTTTATTACAGGCAAAATGCCGCTGGTAAAAAGAGTTACAGCAGACAGGTTTAGTAACAGTGATGAAAATAAAGTGACATTACAGGTTAGCAATATGATGGGTTTTGAATTAGACTTCGAAATTATTGATGAGTTGCCTGTGCAGTTTCAAAAAAGAGACTGGATTTTATACCAGCATCTTGCACCCTTTCAACAAAAAAATATTGTTTATTCTGTAAGGCCAACCGAAAGAGGAGAATACTATTTCGGCAACATTATTGTTTATGTAAAATCAGCGCTTGGCTTGTTAATGCGCAGGCATACTATTGCTGCTGAAATAATGGTACCGGTTTATCCTTCGTTTATGCAGCTACGCAAGTACGAGCTGTTATCTAAAACGACCATCCAATCGGAACAGGGTAATACAAGAATGCGTAAAATTGGCCACAGCATGGAGTTTGAACAGATAAAAGAATATGTAAGGGGCGATGATATAAGAACGATTAACTGGAAGGCTACAGCCCGAAGATCATCATTAATGATAAATAATTATACCGAAGAAAAAAGCCAGCAGGTGTATTGTGTTATTGATAAAGGCCGTTTAATGAAAATGCCCTTTGGTAATTTAAGCCTGCTTGACTATGCTATTAACAGTACATTGGTATTGAGCAATGTTTGTTTACAAAAACAGGATAAAGTAGGGCTGATAACTTTTGCAAACAAAATAGGTACCGTATTGGCAGCAGACAGGAAGCCTATACAAAGGGCCAATATTCTGCAGTTTTTGTATAACCAGGAAACACAATTTTTGGAAAGCGATTATGAAATGCTTTACCTGCAGATACGGAGCAGGATAAAACAAAGAAGCCTGTTAATATTATTTGCCAATTTTGAATCACTATCGGGTTTAAAGCGCCAGTTGAATTACTTAAGGTCCATTGCAAAGCATCATTTATTGCTGGTGATATTTTTTGAAAATACAGAATTAAAACAGCTTTCCTTGATGCATGCAGCCAATGTTGAAGAAGTGTATGTAAAAACCATTGCTGAAAAATTTGCCTTTGAAAAAAGGCTGATTGTAAAAGAATTGTCAAACCACGGTATTCTTTCTATTTTAACCACACCAGAAAATTTAACGGTAAGCATTATCAATAAATATTTAGAGCTAAAAGCACGGCAGGCAATTTAATTGTTTTTACTTTCAAATTGTATTGTATGATTCAAATTTACGAACAATTGTAAATCCTATTCAAGCTAATACTGGTCTTTTAATTTTTCGCAAACAATTCAGCAAAAAAATAAAATCATTTTTACTGTCACTACTAAACGACAAAAAAAAGTTAAGAAACGCACTAAAAAAGCAGGTAGCCCAAACCACCTTTGGTTTTCGCAGATATCTTTCTGCGGTAATCTGCGCTATGTGCGGGAGCATAGTTACCTTCGCAAAAAAAATACGATTGGCCCGCAAAGAAACATATCGCTTAAAACACGCCGCTAAATTTTCTGGTGAAGAAGTTCCTGCAAAGAAAGAACGTAAGGAACGGGTTGCAATTAACCCTGCAATACAACTGCCTTATGCAGAAGGTAAAATGTTATTGATAGACAAGCCCATGCATTGGACGTCTTTTGATATAGTGCGTAAACTACGCAGCATGTTACAAATAAAAAAGATTGGCCATGCCGGTACCTTAGACCCTTTGGCAACAGGGTTATTAATTGTATGCACCGGAAAATTTACAAAAAAGATAAGCGAATATATGGCCCGTGAAAAGGAATATACCGGTCATTTTGTTTTAGGGGCTGTTACCCCAACATTTGATCTTGAAAGCGAGCCGGCAGAGTTTAAAGATTATTTAGAGTTAACAGAAAAGAAAATAAAAAACACAACTATACAGTTCACAGGCGCCATCAATCAAATGCCACCCATTTACTCTGCAATAAAAAAGGATGGTATTGCCTTATATGAACTGGCCAGAAAAGGTATTGCCGTACAACCAGGGCCACGACAGGTAACTATCCATTCATTTGAAATTACAGCCATCAACTTGCCAATAGTTCAATTTAAAGTTGTTTGCTCAACGGGTACGTATATACGTAGTTTAGCAAATGATTTTGGAGCTGCATTAGGTTGTGGTGGTTATTTAGGCAGTTTACGCAGAACAAGAATTGGCGAACTGGATGTAAACAACACTGTCGATTTAAATGAATTGATGAAACAACTGGACCCCAAAAATAATATTGATACAACAGTAGTATCAACTATCTAAAATGGATAAGCTAATCCAATACTAAAATTATAATTATTATATCGCCAGGTGCGATATTCCTCTCCCTTATTAAATAAATTATTGAAGGTAACTCCGGGTAATTGCCATCCTGCATTTTCCAGAATATCGGGGCGCTTAAATCTGAAACCAAAGTCAAACCGTAAAATAACATAATTAAAATCAAACCTAAAACCAGTACCAGCGCTTACGCCCAGTTGATTATATAAATTCTTAAACTGAAACTGAAGGTCACTTGGCCCGGCGGTTGGATTGGGATTTCTAAATGTCCATACATTACCAATATCGGCAAATAAGGCCCATTTTAATATTAACGAATTGGGAATAATTTGAAAAAGGTCCCGGCGGTATTCAAGATTAGCTTCAATTCTAATATCGCCGGAGCGGTCGTTCTGAACATCGTCTGGACTTCCCTGGGGTCTTGCACCAGGCCCGATACCTCTTATAGGCCAACCTCTCATACTGTTGTATCCACCTTCGTAATATTGTTTAAAAAAGGGCAAAGTGGCACTATCTCCATTGCCAAAAGGAACACCAACTCCAACAAACCCCCTGAAAACTCTTGCTGATTTTGGCTTGGTAATAGCAAAAGTATATTCTCCATCTGCTTTTATATATTGGCTTAATTCTTTTCCAAAAAGCCCTATTGTACCAAGTATCAGGCCCGATACTTCAATATTGGTTCTGAAAGTATGTTGCCAGTTGAGATGTTTTGAATTAATATATGTAGTTGAATATCCATAAGAGCTGCCAATAATCAATGTAGTATTATACGAATAACGCAGGTAAGGGTTTTTATTAAGGATATTTGTAAAACTATCGGTTTGATTAAAAAGGTATGAATATTCGAGGTTAGGGAATTTGATAACATTTGTTGTATTTATCTTATTGCTCCATTCATTACCAAATGCCAATACAGTAGCAAATTGATTAAACAGGTCAATTCTTTTAATGTAGGACGGTCTGAAGTTGATAAAAGTCTGATGCGATATAGGGTCGCTTAAGTTTACCCAGCTTTTTGGTATTAAGTTTATAGGCCCCAGTAAACGGGGAAATGCAATTGTATTTGAATAGCTGATTTCATTTGAGTTAACAGCCTGGCTTGTTCCGAGCTTGCCTAAATTAAACTCCGCACCCAAACCCAGCGTATGTGTCATTTTAATGGCTTCCTTATGAATGTTTCTGTTTTGTAAAGATAAGTTGGTATGTAAACCTAAAAGGTTGCCTGCGTTAAATGTACCGGCAGTATTGTTGCTGTTGTTTGCAGAATAACTGGCTTCAATAGTGGCTTCAAATCCATATTTTTTTGCAGGTATCATTTGCACAATCATATCAAGTTTACCGATACTGTCTTTGTTTTCTACAGCCCTGATATTTACATTTTGCCATACAGGCATTTTAGAAAGATTGCTCATTGTTTTAGCATAACTGTCATGACTGAATATATCTCCTTTTTTGAAATATATATTTCGGGTTAAAAAACGGTTACCAAATAACTTTTCGTGATAGCGGATATAATAGCCTTTTATCTTTGTTGTATCTTCTATAAAATTTGCAAGGCTGGCAGAATAATCGCCTCTGTAATCGGGATAAATATAGATGTTGTTGATATGAAATTTCTGGAACTCTACACTATCAGAAAGCGGGTTTAAAATCATCGCCAGTTTAATAGTTGGGTTATTTCTTTTTTCACTTTCTTCTGCCAGTAAACGGATGTTTTCAAATGGGTCTGAAGAAACAGTCGTCAATGATTGGATACTTGTATCACCCCTTACTTTTAAGTCATCCGATGAAAATTTATAATAACCATTATTGTGGTATAAATTTACAAGCCGGTTAATTTCACACAATATATTTGTTT
>JAYVZR010000489.1:0-2995 GCA_043783135.1 Ferruginibacter sp.
CATGGATATCTGCGCAACCAACTGCACCTGTAAAATTTTTTTGCAAACTGCTGATGCTTTGTATTTGATTTAATTTGCCATTATTGTAACTGTATGCAATAACATTTCCGGAAAGTTCTTCCATCAGGTAGGCATATTTTTTATTGTGTGCAAAATCAAAATGCCTTGGCCCAGAGCCGGGTTCTGTGCTTACAAATTGTTCAGGTGCAGGTGTAAGTTTGCCCGAGGTTTTACTGATGGAATAAATCGTTACTTTATCATTACCCAAATTTGGCACAAACAAATAATTATTATCCGGCGATACAACAGTGGCATGTACATGCGGGCCTTCCTGTCTTTCTTTATTGGGGCCGGTTCCGGTTTGTGCAATTACCTGACTGGAGGCGCCAATATTGCCATTGGTTATAACAGGAAATACAGATAATGTTCCGCTGGAGTAATTGCCTGCAAATACCCATTTACCTGTTTTATCAACCGAAACATAACAGGGATTTGTACCGCCAGATGGATGTGTATCCATTGGGGTAAGCTTACCATCAACCGCATTAAAAGAAAAAGCAGTAACACTGCCACCCACAACCGATCCGATAGTATCGGCATTTTCATTTACAGCATATACTGTTTTTTTATTGGGTGAAATGGCTAAAAAAGAGGGATTGGATGTTTTTACTGAACTCACAAAATGGTTATCACCTGTTGCAGAATTAAATTTATACACGTAAATGCCTTTACTGCTGCCACTGGTATAAGTTCCAATTAAAAGATAATTTTCGTTTTGGGCTGATGCAGTTATTGAATTAAATATCAACAAAGAAAAAGCAATCATTTTCATATAAATTTATTTAAATAAAAATAGGGGTAATTGTGGTATTAAAAAAATAAGGGAATGCTTTTAAGTGCCTGGAACAATAAAGCCGCTACAAAAATAAAATACATCACTGCTATAATTGCTATTTGATTTTTAGTTTTTGCAACATAAAAACCCAGCAGCGGTAATATTTGTAATGCATGAATACCAAAGAAATGTGCAATACGCAGATCGCCATAATTTTTGCTCCAGTTTATTATTGGCAGGCCGGGGGTTCCATCCGGCGCCCCTACAGTGTGTTTTAACAAAGCCAGCATAACACCTCCTTCTAATGAGGAAAGGATAAAAAAGATCAGACCCAGCCTTATTCCCCAGAGATATAGTTCGGGAATTGAGAATTTTTTTTGCCGAAAGAAGGCAACGGTAATAAAGATTATAGTAATAGTGAAAATAAGGATGAATGTTCCCATCAGTTGAAAACACACATTGTCAAAAACTGTTTTTACATTAAAGTGCGAGGTGGTTTTACGGATTGCCTGTAATAAAATAATACCATTTTCAAAAAACATGGTAAAAATAATTAACCGTGTAAATTGTTTTACTTTTTTGGTATTTGATAGATAATATAGTAACCAGCCCATGGTAAATACCATTATACCTACCGCAACATAAAATTTAATTGGTTTTAACCAGCGGCTTACACCAAGAATTTCCGTGTTATCAGCAGTGATAAGAAAGGTACAGATTAATGCTATAATAATATTGTAACAGCCAAACCAAAATAGTAAGCTGTTACGTTGTTTAAGCTCTGCAAAAAAATATTTCATGTATTTGCATTTAATAGTTTATAGCAAAATAATTTTTTGTTTTAATAAAGCGGATCAGGAAATAAAGGATCAATCCAACGGGGCCAAACATAAAAGTAAAAAATAAACAGGGTATGATGAGCAAATGATTGATGCCGTGTTTTTGCGCATTCTTTATTTCAAAAAGCCCTGTCATCAGGTCAAATGCCAGGTAGTGGATCCATCCTGCCAACACTGCAGTTTCATTGGTAAATAATTGAATTACTCCTTCCAGTGAACCGAAACTTTTTATTGTAGAAGGTTTAAAGGATGGTGCGATATAATAAATGTAAAAAAGTGCCAATATGGTTACGATGATGCCAGTGATGATCTTATCCGTCCATCTCCATTTGGGTAAAAAAATAAGTAATAGCCAACCAGGCAAAACAAAGTTGTTTGCAAATTGAAAAGCTTGTGCGGGTGACATAAAAGTATTTTTAATAGATTAGAGTGCAGCTATAATTCCTTTGTACGTTTCCTCATCAGTTAATTCTTCCGGTATAAATGGTTTACCAATCACTTTTTCGTATAGTTCTATATACCGTTTACTGATGGTGCTGATCCATTCATCCGTCATTTCGGGAACCACTTGCCCTTGTTTACCCATAAAATTATTTTCAATCAGCCATTCCCTTACAAATTCTTTGCTTAATTGTTTTTGGCGTTCGCCCCTGGCCTGCCTTTCTTCATATCCCTCAGCATAAAAATAGCGGCTGCTGTCAGGCGTATGTATTTCATCCATTAAAAATATTTCATCACCAATTTTGCCAAATTCATACTTGGTATCTACCAGTATTAAACCTTGTTTTGCCGCCAGTTGTTTACCCCTTTCAAAAAGTTGTTGTGTATATTTTTCCAGTATGGAATATTCTGCTTCAGTGGCTATGCCGGTTTTAATAATATCTTCTTTACTAATATCTTCATCGTGGCCAACCGATGCTTTTGTAGACGGAGTTATAATGGGTAAAGGAAAAAAATCATTTTCTTTCATTCCATCGGGTATGGCTACACCGCATAATATTTTATTACCACTTTGATAAGTGCGCCAGGCATGGCCTGTAAGGTTTCCGCGGATAACCATTTCTACTTTAAACGGAATACATTTTTGTCCGATGGCCGTGTTGGGAGCCGGTGTACTCAGCAACCAGTTGGGGCAAATATCTTCCGTTGCCTGTAACATATAAGCAGCTATTTGATTTAAAACCTGTCCTTTATAGGGGATTGCTTTTGGAAGTATTACATCAAATGCAGAAATACGGTTGCTTGCTATCATTACCAGCTTATCATCATTAATGGTGTAAACGTCCCTTACTTTTCCGCTATAAAAATTTGTTTGCCCGGG
>JAYVZR010000490.1:0-2992 GCA_043783135.1 Ferruginibacter sp.
AAAATTTATAATTATAAAATTGCTGCCATTGCTCAGTTTTTTATGATAAACTTGGCTCCATTTTTTGATTTTTGCTATGAAATGCAAGATTTTCATGGTATATTTGCCTTTTTTAAGCAAATATTTGTTGATAATAGATTGTTATTGCATCCTTTTCACCAAGATTTTTGTCCAACTAACTGTACATTTCCGAATTAAACCTAACAAATGAGGCAATTAAAAATAGCTACACAAATCACCAACCGTGATTCACAGGCTGTAGAAAAGTATCTGCAGGAGATTTCAAAAATTTCAATGATTACTCCCGAAGAGGAGACCATTTTGGCACAAAAGATTAAAATGGGTGACCAAAGGGCTTTAGACAAATTAGTTCAGGCAAACCTTCGTTTTGTGGTATCTGTGGCAAAACAGTACCAACACCAGGGTCTTTCTTTAAGTGATTTGATTAATGAAGGTAACCTTGGCTTGATTAAAGCGGCACAACGATTTGATGAAACCAAGGGTTTTAAATTTATTTCATACGCAGTATGGTGGATACGTCAATCAATATTACAGGCTTTGGCAGAGCAAGGCAGGTTAGTTCGCTTACCACAAAATAAAATTGGTACATATAATAAAGCCAATAAAGCTTATATGGCTTTTGAGCAAGAGCATGAGCGTGAACCTTCAACTGAGGAGTTAGCAGAATTACTGGAAATGAGTGAAACTGAAATCAACAATATTTTTCAAAGTAATACCCGCCACACTTCATTGGATGCCCCGGTTCATGAAGCAGAAGATGTAGCGATGGGTGATTTATTGAAAGGAGGCGCTGAAACCGATGAGGATGTAATGCACGACTCATTAAGGAATGAAATTCGCAGGGTATTAAAATCATTAAGTCCAAGAGAAGCAGAAATTGTAAATGCATATTTTGGTTTGGATGGAGAAAATGGTGTTACTATTGAGCAAATAGGACAAAAATATGATCTTACAAAAGAGCGTATTCGCCAGATAAAAGAAAGGGCAATAAAAAGATTGCAAAAAGCCAGATATAGCGGAGCTTTAAAAGCTTATCTGGGATAATTTGTACAATGTATTTTAGTAAAAGCCCCGGGTATGCCGGGGCTTTTTTGTGAACAATAATAACATTGCTTTGTATTGTTATTTTTATTTTATTATTGTTTAATGAATAAATTTACCGAATGAAGAAATGGTTGATAGCATTTATTTTTTTGAGCTTTAATTCCTGTGAAAAAAATATCAATTTTAATTTAAGTAATTCTCCTGATTTACTTGTAGTAGATGCCAGTATTGAAAATGGACAGCCTCCCTTTGTACTGCTTAACAAAAGTTTTGATTTTTTTAGCACCCTAAATCTTGAAAAATTGTCCAATTCTTTTGTACACGATGCTGTTGTAACCATTTCGAATGGTATTGTTACCCATAAATTAAAAGAATATGCTTACGGAGTAGGGGGAAATAAGAAAATATATGTATATGGTATTGATTCAGCGAATTTATCCACCGCTTTTGTCGGCAAATTAAATACTACTTATACCCTACAAATTTCATCCGAAGGAAAAAACTACACTGCAGTAACTACTATTCCTTCTTTGGCAAGAAAAATGGATTCGCTTTTTTGGAAACCTGCGCCTTTTGCAACTGATACAAATGATGTAGTGGTATCGCTTAAAGCTACTGACCCCCCCGGGCTAGGCAACTATGTTCGCTATTTTACAAAAAAGAATAATGAATTATTCTTACCAGGAGATAATTCTGTTTTTGACGATCAGGTAATTGACGGGACCACTTATGAATTCCAGGTAGATCCTGGCATTGATAGAAATAACCGGGTTCCTTATGATAGTAATTATTTTAAAAGGGGCGATTCAATAACCATTAAACTATGCAATATTGATAAAGCCACTTATTCATTTTGGTCAAGCTGGGAGTTTTCATATGGTAGTATAGGTAACCCTTTTGCTCAACCCAATAAAGTGATTGGTAATATCAGTAATGGAGCACTCGGGGCCTTTTATGGATATGCTGCTGCATTCAAATCTATTGTCATTCCAAAATAAATTTATACACTTTTATCAATTTTAAATAAGCACATATATGATTGTGTAAAATAAAAATAAAAAATAACCGCAGCAATAGGCGCTGCTAAAACATGCAGATAGTCAACTTATCATTCAAAAAGCCAAAGACCGAATAGATTACAAATAAACGTGTAAATTTGCGTTCGCTTATAAAATAAGCCATTAATAATTAGGAGAGAGTATGGAAAGTAAAAGTGTAGAAAAAGTTCATTGTTTAATTATTGGTTCAGGTCCGGCAGGATATACTGCTGCCATTTATGCAAGCAGGGCAGGGTTGAAGCCTGTATTGTACCAGGGTATACAGCCTGGCGGCCAGTTAACAATTACCACAGAAGTAGAAAATTACCCGGGTTACCCGGAAGGAATACAAGGACCAGACATGATGGTTAATTTTGAAAACCAGGCAAAAAGAATGGGTGCTGATATAAGATATGGATTGGCCACTAAAGTAGATTTTTCAGCACTTCCTTATAAAGTTGAAATTGACGAAGAGAATTGGATTGAAGCTGATGCTGTGATTATTTCCACAGGGGCATCAGCCAAATGGCTGGGTATAGAAAGCGAACAAAGGTTGAACGGCTATGGAGTTAGTGCATGTGCGGTATGTGATGGGTTTTTCTTTAAAGGCAAAGAAGTGGCAATTGTCGGTGCAGGTGATACTGCCGCTGAAGAAGCATTGTATCTTAGTAATATCTGTTCGCAGGTACACATGATTGTTAGAAAAGGCGAAATGCGTGCAAGTAAAGTAATGCAGGACAGGGTATTAAAAACTAAAAATATAACTGTTTACTGGCATAGTGAAACAGACGAAATATTAGGAGATAAAAAAGTGGAAGCAGTGCGTATTAAAAATATCGCTATTGGGATGATGGCCTATTGCAACAAAAAAGGCACTTACGGGAATTTCT
>JAYVZR010000491.1:0-2991 GCA_043783135.1 Ferruginibacter sp.
TTATACTGTACAAATTAAGACCGGAACTGATGGCAATACTTTATTGGATAATTGTGGCAGGGATATTCCTGCAGGCCAGTCATTGCCTGTTACTGTATATCCTGTGATTGAAACACCAATGGATAGCCTTACTAAAGTTGGCTGTGCACCAGACATTTTATATCTGGTATTTAGAGATCCAATTAATTGTAATTCTATTGCTGCCAACGGTAGTGATTTTATTGTTACAGGTACCTCTTCAGTAACAGTAACTGGAGCATCCGGCATTTGCAATGCTAATGAATTGTCAAATATTATCCAGGTAAGGCTGTCTGGTCCTATTCAACAAGCAGGTACATTTAAAATACAATTAATGACAGGCTCTGATGGTAACACCATTATTAATGAGTGCGGAAAAGAAACTACTCCTGGTGCGGCTTTATTATTTAGTACAAAAGATACTGTATCTGCTTCTTTTAAATCAAATATTCATTATGGTTGTATTAGTGATACCGTTTTTTATACCCATGATGGAAATAATGGAGTAAATAACTGGCAATGGAATTTCGATAATTCCATTAACAACTCAGCAAAAGATCCATTTATTATCTATCCCGTATTTGGACAAAAACAAGCTACATTAATTGTAAGTAACGGCACATGCAGTGACACGGTTACAACTACGCTTTTTTTGGATAATGCAATAAATGCTTTGTTTGAATCAACATCAATTGTTTGTCCCGGAGACCCTGCTATTTTTGTTGACAAAAGTACAGGGAGCCTTAACAATGCCTGGTTCTGGAACTTTGGTAACGGTAATCTAAGTACGCAGCAAAATCCGCCAAAGCAATTCTATCCTTCCTCCACAACTATCCATGATGTGCTTGTTCAGTTAATTGTAACCAATAGTATTGGTTGTACAGATACTGCAACAAATACTATCAGGGTTGCAGCCAATTGTTATATTGCTATACCAAAAGCCTTTACCCCAAATGGAGATGGGCTTAATGACTACCTTTATCCTACCAATGCTTACAAAGCGAAAGATCTCGTATTCAGTGTTTACAACCGGCTCGGTCAAAAAATATTTGAAACCCGTGACTGGACCAATAAATGGGACGGTACATTTAAAGGAAATCCGCAAGATACGGGTACTTATGTATGGTTATTAAATTATACCAATATTGACACAGGTCAAAAAGTTCAGCTAAAGGGTTCAACAGTACTGATAAGATAAATTATGGCTATTCTTATTACACGAATTTTTTCGAATTACATTAATTATATCAGCATTTATTAATTTCAACTTAGTAATATTTACTGTAATAATTGTTGTGGCAAAATATAAATAACACTACAATAGTTACAAAAAAAATTATTTATGGCTAGTAAAACAGTTCATTATGGAGACTATCTTCAATTGGATAAAATATTAGGTGCACAGCAGCCTGAAAGTTTTAAGCCCGGCAATTTACCGGCGCATGATGAAATGTTGTTTATCATCATTCACCAGGCTTATGAGTTATGGTTCAAACAGATTCAATTTGAAATTGATGCAGTACTGGATACAATGCGTAAGCCCTTATTGAATGATAATTCTGCCGAACTGCAAACAGTTGTACATCGTTTACAAAGGGTTGTAACAATACTGAAAGTATTGGTGCAGCAGATAGATATTATAGAAACGATGACGCCAGTGGACTTTCTTGATTTCAGGGATATGCTGCGGCCTGCCTCAGGTTTTCAAAGCTGGCAGTTTAAAAAACTGGAAGCAAAGCTGGGCCTTAAATTTGAGCAACGACATGGACAGGAATATTACACGTCCCAATTAAAAGACAATGAAGTGGCCATCATTAAAGAAGCCGAACAAACAGACTCTGTAATCAAGCTCATCAACACCTGGTTGGAACGCATGCCTTTTATTACCGATAACACTGTTACCAGCAACAATAAAGAGTTTAATTTTTTTTTAGATTACGAACAGATTTATGTGAATAGTTTAGCAGATGCTGAGAAAAATAATCAAGTTTTTTTTAAAATAGTTTTTTATGATGATGCTGAAAACACCAACCGGCAATTATCTGCCAAAGCCTGCCGAAGTGCCTTGTTTATTATGCTATATCGTGGCTATCCAATGCTGGAATTACCCTTTCAATTATTAGAAACTTTACTGGAAATTGATAACCAGTTAGGTAATTGGCGATACCGCCATATTAATATGGTGCAACGGATGATTGGTACCCGTATTGGTACAGGCGGCAGCAGCGGTGCAGGTTATCTTAAAGCAGCCATGGACAAACATTATATTTTTAAAGAAATAGCACAACTAAATAGCTTTTTAATTGACAGAAGAAAGCTTCCGCTATTGCCAAAAGAATTAACAGAGAAATTAGGTTATAGCTTTTAGATACTTATGTCTTTAAGATTTGTTCGCAACTTTTATTTTTGGGGGCAGAAGGAACGTTTTACATTTTTGTACAAAATCCAATAATTGTTGATTTGGTAAAAATAGTCCGTAAATTAAAATAAAAACAATTTGAAAACCATAAATCATTAAGAAAATATAAATACACAGGTGAAACAGTAAACCTATTATCAGCACGGGCTTCCGTATTTTTTTTTTCCATATTAGTAATGGAAAAAGTAGTTCAAAAGATAACGTTGCATAATTGCTAACATAATCAATCCATTTATATTGTACAATGTATTTATTAAAAGCAGTTCCTACAAATCTTTCCATTGATAAAGCATAATAAGTTGCTTCGCCATGCAGCCAAAAAAAGTTACCTGCCTTTAATACACCCGATTGAAAATAAGCCAGGCAAAGTTGCAACATTATAGAAAATGCGGCGAGGTTACTAAACAGGTTTTGCAATTTATAATTATCATTTTTGTTCCGCTTTTGTTTGAACAAGGTAAAATATTGGTAAGAGTCTGCAAAAATAAGATAGAAAAATAGTGCCATTGCCATTTTATCACCTCCATTAAGCATTGTCATGTTCATTTTTTGCA